>JAPUJA010000346.1 GCA_027296525.1 Pseudomonadota bacterium
GGGCCAAGATGATCTCGACGACTCTCTCGCCGTCGGACATGAAGGCGGACACGCCCTACCTCCTTTCGCCGGTCGAGACCCATCCGCTCTACAACACCACCGGCATCGAATGGGCCAAGAAGACCTATCCCGATCTCAAGACGATGGCCGTCATCACCCAGAACGACGAGATCGGCCTGGCGTCGCTCGCGACCTATCGGGCGGCGGCGGAGGTTGCCGGCATCGAGATCATCGATGAGAAGCTGTTCGGCTTCGAGACGATCGACTTCGCGCCGGTGGTTGCGCCGGTGCTGGCGAAGAAACCGGACATCCTGTGCTGGGATACGGCCTATCCGGACTACGTCAACCTGCTCACCGAGCAGGCGTTCTTGCAGAATTACCAGGGCCAGTTCGTGAGCTGCACGTTCGACGGCTACGACCGGATCATCGAGAAGTCGAGCAAGGAATTCATGGAGGGCGCGATCTGGCAGTTCTGCGACTTCGACGATCCGATGCTCCAGGGCCCGAACATAAACTTCGAGAAGCCGGCAGAGTTCTACAGGACCTACAACGAGCGTTATCCGGGCGCGTGGAACGCCGTGTCCTGGGAGTACGCCGGCATCTGCGAGATGTGGAAAGACGCCATCGAGGCGGTGGGCAGCTACGAGCCCATGGTCGTCTTCGACCAGCTCAAGTCGTTCGATCCGGTACCGCATGTCTTCGGCGATGCGAGGTGGTGGGGCACGGAGCTGTTCGGCGTCGACAACGCGGTCGTCGGCAACTGGCCGGTGGTTCAGATGCAGAACGGCAAGGCGGTCATCGTCGAGATGGCCGACAACCTCACCTGGCTCGATGCCAACCTCGACGTGCTGATCAGGCACTACAAGGATCTGCAAATCTAGCGGCGTCGGGGATTCGACTCAATGCGCCCCATCGTTCCGATGGGGCGCCTTCATTTCAATCGGGCGAATGTCCGGGTGCGGCGTGCGGGTGTCCGTGCCGCGATGCGGCAATCCGAGAAAATTGATTCGAGTCAAGGGCCGAAAAGTCGTTTACATGTTGAGTCGTCCAAGGGTAAGTAACCCGGTCCCGCGAAAACAGTAGAGCGCGATGTTCGAACTCATCCTCCAGACCGCCCTGAACGCGGTTATCTCGAGCAGTTTCATGGCGATCATCGCCGTGGGTCTCGTGCTCATCGTGGGTGTGATGCAGATCGTCAACTTCGCCCATGGCGAACTCTACATGGTGGGCGCCTACACGCTTTGGTATCTCTACATGGAGACGGGCTTTCCGTTCGCCATCGCGGTGCTTTGCGCCGTCCTCGTGCCCATGCTCGTCGGCCTCGTGATGGAGCGCGTCCTCTTCAGACCCATGCGCGGCAACCTGCTCGGCGGGCTCCTCATGTCCGTCGGCATGGTATTCATCCTCAAGGTGGCGGCCGTCTGGCTGTTCGGCGAGGGCCTGATGAAGCATATCGAGTCGCCCTTCAGGGAGGTTTGGCACGTCTTCGGCCTCGATGCCGTCATGATTCCGAACCAGCGCTTGCTCGTCCTCGGCGTTTCCGCCGCGGTGATGCTCGGCTTCTGGTTCTTCCTGCGGCGCACGAAGACGGGGTGGGCGCTTCGCGCCTGCACCCAGGATCCCGAGGCCGCCGCGCTGCAGGGCATCAGCATCGGCAAGGTCTCGATCATCGCGATGGCGATCAGCGCCGGCATGGCGGGCATCGGCGGTGCCATGATGGCGCCGCTCGTCATCGTTGATCCTCACATGGGGCACACGATCATCATCACGGCCTTCATCGTGATGATCGTCGGCGGGATGGGCAGCCTCGGGGGCGCCGTGATTGCGGCCGTGATCTACAGCTTTATCCACACCTTCATTACGACCTACGTCGACGGGGTGATCGCGACCATCGTCGGTCTGTTGCTCATGTTCGTCGTGCTGATGGTCAAGCCGACAGGGATCATGGGAACCCGTGATAAAGTCTAATTTCGGTTGGCGGAAGATCGCTTTCTTGGCGGTTTTGATGGCGGTCATCTGTGTGCTGCCCTTCATCGTGCGCCCCTATCAGCTCGACTTCCTGATCTTCCTGTTCATCAACATCATTTTGGTGGTGAGCTTCCGGCTGATCTCGATCACCGGCGAGTTCTCGCTTGCCCACGCCGTGCTCATGGGCTGCGGCGCCTATGCCAGCACCATGCTCAACAAGTACACGGGGCTCTCGCCCTGGATCACCATGCCGTTCGGCGCCTGCGTCGCCGGGACGGTCGCCTATCTGCTGAGCTTCCCGCTCTTCCGCATGAAGATGTTTTATTTTCTGATTGCCTCCTTCGCGGCGGGCGAGGCGATCCGGCTGTGTTGGACGCGCTTCCGCGATCCGTTCGGAGGCTTTCGGGGGATTCGCCGGATTCCGTCGCTCGAGATCGACATTCCGGGCGTCATCTACCTCGACCTGGGCTTTCCCGTGCCGTTCTACTTCTTTGCCCTGATCGTCGGGCTCGCCTGCCTCGTGATCATGTATCGTCTGGAGCACTCCCGCTTCGGCCTCAACTTCCATGCGACCCATTGGCAGGACCAGCTCTGCGCCTCGGTCGGCGTCAACTGCAGGCACTTCCGCACGACGGCGTTTACGATCGCGGGCGTCTTCGCCGGGCTGGCGGGCGGTTTGCTCGCTCATTATTTGGGCTCGATCAATCCGAACTTGTTCGGCCTCACCCTGATGCTCTACGTCCTCGTCTGGACGATTGCCGGTGGCCTCGGCAGCTTCGCGGGGCCGATCATCGGGGTCACCCTGCTCTCGATCCTCGACGAGTCCGTGCGCTCCTCGGCCCAGGAGTTCCGCCCGGCGATCTACGGCGCGGTTCTGATCGCGACGATGTTATTCCTGCCACAGGGGATCGAGAGCCTGCCCGACAAGCTCAAGCCCCATTTCCTGCGGCTCATCGGGCGCGAGCCGACCGCGAACAAATCCACGGACGCCGGCTCCTAGCCGCGCTCGGCTCCGAGCCGCGCTCGGCTGCCTGCCGCGATCTTCGCGTTTGGAAGGGTGTTCGAGGCCTGGGTTGCGGCGCTTCGGCGCGCCGCGCGGGCGCCGCTTACGGGAACAGCGTCTTCGAGGTGTCGGCTTAGACGCCAAGATAGGCGTGGCGGACGTGATCGTTCTCGTGAAGCTTGCTCGCCTCGCCTTCGAGCGCGATGCGCCCGGTTTCGAGCACATAGCCGTAACGCGCGAGACGGAGCGCGAGCTCGGCGTTCTGTTCGACCAGGATGACGGGGATACCCCTCTTGTTCACCTCGCGCACGATCGTCGCGATTTCCTCGACCATGATCGGCGAGAGACCGAGAGAGGGCTCGTCCATCAACAGCAGGCGGGGCTTCGACATGAGTGCGCGGCCCATGGCGAGCATCTGCTGCTCGCCGCCGCTGAGCGTCTTGCCACGCTGGCTGCGCCGCTCTTTCAGAACCGGGAAGTGAATGTAGACCTCCTCGAGATCCTTCGCGATCGCCGCCTTGTCGTTGCGCAGATAAGCGCCGGTATAGAGATTCTCGAGCACCGTGAGTTCCGGAAAGATGTGCCGGCCTTCGGGCACGTGGGCGATACCGAGACGCACCACCTTGTCGGGCCTCATCTTGTCGATCCGCTGACCGTCGAACCAGATCTCGCCGCTCGTCGGGTGCTTGAGGCCGGAGATCGTCCTGAGCGTCGTGCTCTTGCCCGCGCCGTTCGCGCCGATGAGGGTGATGATCTCGCCCTCGTCGATCTTGAGCGAGACGCCTTTGAGCGCCTGAACCTTCTGATAGTGAACCTCGATATTCTTGACTTCAAGCAGCATGCTCGCCGGTTCCCAGATAGGCCTCGATGACGTCCTTGTTGTCGCGGATCTCGTCGGGCGAGCCTTCCGCGAGCAGCTGGCCGAAGTTGATCACGGTGATATGGTGGCACAAGCCCATCACGGCCTTCATGTCGTGCTCGACGAGCAGGATCGTGATCCCCTGATCGCGGACCTTCTCGATCAGCTTCATCATCTGGCGGGTCTCCTCCGGGTTCATGCCGGTGAAGGGCTCATCGAGCAGGAGAAGCTTCGGCTCGGCCGCGAGCGCGATGGCGATGCCGAGCGCCCGCTGATGGCCATGAGCGAGATTGACGGCGAGCTCGTCCTTGCGCTCGGCGAGTCCTAAAAACTCCAGGATTTCGTTTGCGCGCTCCTCGTTCTCGCGCTCGCTCGCGCGCGCCGTGCCGGCGAGCGCGGTCCAGACATTGTTCCGTGTGTGCATATAGCGTCCCACGATCACGTTCTGGAAGGTGCTGAATTCCTGGAAAAGCGTGGTCGCCTGAAAGGTCCGGATGACGCCCTTGCGCGCGATCTGGTGCGACTTGAGGCCGGCGATGTTCTCGCCTTCATAGAGAATCTTGCCGGAGGACGGGCGGTAGAAGCCGCTGATCACGTTGAAAACCGTCGTCTTGCCGGCGCCGTTCGGGCCGATCAGCCCGCGGATCTCGCCCTTCTTGAGCTCGAAGGACAGATCGTTCACGGCCGCGAGGCCGCCGAAATTCTTGCTTAAATTCTGAACCGCGAAGAAGGTGGTTTCGGTCATTTTCCCGGGCCCGGTTGCGATCGGCCTGACCACATACACCACTCTCCTGGAAAAGCCAACACGAGCGGCGCCGGCCGATCCGGCGGCCGTTTGGGCCAAACGCCTTGCCGTCGGTGCCGGGATGTATAGAGTCGGTTCGCAAAGGATCGGCGCGCGCGGGCGGCTAAAACGACGCCGCCCAGGACTTGGTGCCGCGCCCCGGATCGGGGCGTCAAACGCGGGGGAGAGCCATGGCGGATGCGCGATCGAGTGAGATCGTCGTGATCGGCGCGGGCATCGCGGGCGCGGGTGCGGGCTTCTATCTGGCCAATGCCGGCTACAAGGTGATGCTGATCGAGCGCGAGCATCCCGCCTCCGGTCCCACCGGGCGCTCGTCCGCGCTGCTCCACGTCTTCTATCTCATGCCCGAGCTCCAGCAGCTCGCGGCCCGGGGGATCGACATCCTGCGCCAGATACCCGAGCTCACCGGGCAAACCGCGGGCTTCAGTCAGATCGGCAATCTCTGGGCGGCCGGTCCGAACACGGAGAACGAATTCCGCGACGCGGTCGGCCACATCCAGGAGACTTTGCCGGACATCGAGATCGAGATCCTTGGCCTCGACGATCTGAAGACGATGGCGCCCGACTTCAATTGGGACGGCATCGAGATGGCCGTATGGGAACCCACTTGCGGCTACGCCGATTCCTACAGCGCGGCCAACGCGCTCGTCACCGGCGCGCGCGATAGGGGCGCCGACATCAGGCTGAACACGCGGGTGAGCAAGCTCGCCGTCGAGGGCGGGCGCATCGCGGGAGTCGAAACCGACGGCGGCGAGAAGATCGCCGCCGACATCGTGATCGCGGCCACGGGCGTGTGGACCAAGCCCTTGATCGCGCAAACCGGCGTCGATCTGCCGCTGACCGTCGAGCGTCACTGCATGGCGGTGCTCGACGCGCCGAACTTCGCGCGCCGGACCATGCCTTTCTGCTGGGTCGACGACGTGTTCATGAACTACGGGCGCCCCGACGGCACGGGCGTGATCCTGCTCGGCAGTTGGGCGGGCGGCGGCACCGGCGTCCGCCATGACGAAAGCGGGCGGGGAAACCTGATCGATGAGCCTGAGGGCTATGAGGAGGGAGTCGCGACCGACGAGGCGGTGCCGATCGTCGAAAGCTTCCTCAGCCGCATTCCGGCGCTCGAGAAGCTCGGGATCCGGCCGGGCTATGCCGGGCTCTACGACATGAGCCCCGACGACAATCCGATCATCGACGCGGTTCCCGGCGCCGAGGGCCTGTTCGTCGTGTGCGGCTCGAGCGGCCACGGCTTCAAGATGGGCGCGGGCGTGGGCGAGGCGGC
>JAPUJA010000347.1 GCA_027296525.1 Pseudomonadota bacterium
GCCATGACGACCATCGCCACAGGAGGTTACTCAACTTCCGACGAATCGATCGGCCACTTCAACAGCACGGGCATCGAGGCGATCGCCACGATCTTCATGGTCGCGGGCTCGCTGCCCTTCATCCTCTATCTCCAGGCCGCCCGCGGACGCGCGCGCGCCTTGATTACGGAGAATCAGGTGCATTGGTTCATCGGAATCGTGCTCGCCTGCTTCTTCGCCATGGCCGCCTGGCTGGCCAGCGTCGAATCCTACACCGCCGGCGACGCCTTTCGGCTCTCGGCCTTCAACGTCGTCTCGGTCATGACGGGCACGGGCTACGCCTCCGCCGACTACAGCCTCTGGGGCACCTTTCCGGTCACGCTTCTTTTTCTGCTGATGTTCATCGGTGGCTGCACCGGGTCAACCACCGGCGGAATCAAGATTTTCCGTATTCACGTGCTCTACACGACGGCGCGCGTGCAGATGTTGAGATTGCTTCAACCCCATGGCGTGTTCCTGGCGCACTACAACGGCAAGCCGATCCCCGAAGGCATCGCCGGCGCGGTGATGGGCTTCTTCTTCCTCTTCGCGCTGTGCTTCGGGATCCTGGCCGTCGGCCTCGCCCTCTTCGGCCTCGATTTCATGACATGCCTTTCGGGCGCGGCGAGCGCACTCGCGAATGTCGGGCCCGGGCTCGGCCCGATCATCGGCCCGTCCGGCAGCTACGCGCCCCTTCCCGACGGCGCGAAATGGCTGCTCTCCTTCGCGATGCTTCTCGGACGCCTCGAACTCTTCACGATTCTCGTTCTCTTCGTGCCGAGCTTCTGGCGCCGCTAGCGCACGTAGGCCTCAAGATAATCCCGGATGTTCTGCTCGAGCGTGGCGTTGAAGTCATTCATCAGCGCCTCGGTGAGCTCCAAATAGACCGCGTCCCGCTCGTTCAAGGTAAGGTCCTCGGCGAGGCTGCGCGAGCGGGCGACCTCGGCCGTCGTAAAGGCAAGAGGCGTGCCCGTTTCGTCGAGAATCTCGACAGAGATCTTAATGCGCGCGTCGATCCTTTCGTTCGGCTCCACCCACAACAGGTCCTCGATACCCTCGCGCCGTTCGAGACGGGTCGCGACGGCGCTGGCATCGAGCAATGTCACGCGCGCGAGCCTTCGAACGCCCACCGCCACGAGGCGGTCCGCGACCCAGCGGCCGACGGCCTCGGCGGGCGAGGTCGGAAAAAGATGCTCGATGTTCGGCGCGGTGAGCGGCGAGCGATAGGCTTCCTCGAAGGCGATGCGCCCGACATCGAGCGGGATCGGCGGATGATGGAGGTAGGTGAATTCCGGAAATTCCGGCCGTTCGACGGTCGTTTCACAGGCGCCCGCGACTGCGAGGCCGACCAGAAGAAGGACCCGGATCGTGAGCCGCCGCGCACAACCCATGGATTGCCTCACGGCCGCTGGCGCCAGCGGGCTCTCCGTTGGGCGCTCGTTTTTCAGGTCGCGCACAGCGATGCAACCTCCTCTTCCGTGAAAATCTCGACGCTGTTGCAGAACTGACAGGTGACCTCGAGCTTTCCCTCGATCGTGAAGTCGGCCACCTCCCGGGGTGGAAGATAGCACAAGATCGACACCGCCCGCGTTCGCGAGCAACGGCACCCGAAGGAAAGCGGCGCCGGCTTGAAGACCCAGACCCCATCCTCGTGAAACAGACGGCGAAGGAGCGCGCGGGGTGAGAGCGTGCCGCCGATCAGCTCCTCGGGAGTCGCCGAACTCATGAGGATCACCACCCGCCGCCAGCCGTCCTCGAGCTCCTCGTCCGTCAAACCCTCGCCCTTGGCGAGCCCGGCGCCCTCGGGCATGCGCTGAACCATCACGCCGCCGGCGCGCCATGCCCGCGCCTCGCCCACCTGCCCCGCGCACAGCTTGATGCCCGTCGGGATCTGCTCCGAATCGCGGAAATAGGCGTGGGCGCAATCGGCAAGCGTCGCCCCTTCGAGCGCGACGACGCCCTGATAACGCTCGCCGGCCGGGACTTGGTCGACCGTGAAAATCAGATGACCGCTGCCGAGCAAGCGCAGCACCGATCCGCCCGATCGAGGGATCGCGGCGCCGATCTCGGCAAGACGCGCCCGATCATAGGCCGCGTAGGCCCGCATCTTCCCATCGCTCGTCAGGTCCACGACGATCAGATGCACGGCGCCGTCGCCGCGCGTTTCCAAGGTGAAAAGGCCGTCGAACTTGAGCGCGCCGGCGAGCAGACCGGTCAAAGCCATCGCCTCCGCCAAGACCGAACTGACCGCGTCCGGATAATCGTGCGCCGAAAGCACGCGCTCGGCCGTCTCGGTCAGACGCACGAGGCGACCGCGCACAGGAAGACCTTCGATACGAAAGGGTTGGATCTCGTCGCTGCCGGTCATCTACTCCAAACACCAGGCGAGAATGCTTTTCTGCGCGTGGGCCCGGTTCTCCGCCTCGTCCCAAACCACCGATTGGGGCCCATCGATCACCGACGCGCTCACCTCCTTCCCCCGGGTCGCCGGCAGGCAGTGCATGAAGAGCGCGCCGGGTTTGGCCAGCGCCATGACGCGTTCGTCGACCTGATAGGCGGGGAGAAGCGCCTCACGCTCGGCCAGATTCGTGCTGTTCATTGAAACCCAGGTGTCGGTGACGATGCAGTCCGCGCCACCGACCGCGCTCTCGAGCTCGGCCGTCGTCACGATCTCGGCGCCTTCGCCCCGCGCCCATGCGACAACCCCCTCGGGCGGCCCGAACGGCTCCGGGCTCGCCAAGCGAAGCTCGAAGCGCGCGCGGGCCGCGGCGTGAATCCATGAGACGGCGACGTTGTTGCTGTCGCCCACCCAGGCGATGATGCGCCCGGTGACCGGCCCGCGATGCTCCTCGAAGGTCATCAGATCCGCGACGATCTGGCAGGGATGGCTCCGATCGGTGAGCCCGTTGATCACCGGTACCGAGGCGTTCTCGGCCAACTCCAGAAGATCGCCGTGGTGCTTCGCGCGCAGCATGATGATGTCCACATAGCGCGACAGCACCCGCGCCGTGTCGGCGATCGACTCGCCGCGCCCCAGCTGCATTTCATCGGCGTTCAGCGTGATCGCACGCCCGCCAAGCGCGGCCATGGCCACTTCGAAGGAAACCCGGGTGCGCGTCGATGGCTTCTCGAAGATCATGGCGAGGGTCTTGCCGGCAAGGGGCTGGTCGTGCCCGTTACCGGCAAGCGCCTTCTTGAAGGCCGCCGCCCGATCGAGAATGCCCCGAAGCTCCTGAGCCTCGATCGCGTCGAGGTCGAGAAAATGACGGGGCCGATTCATGAGTCGAAACCCGCAAACACGCTATCCAGAATGCCGACGGCCTCGTCGATCTCCGCCTCGCCGACGATCAAGGGCGGCAGCAGGCGCAGCACATTATCCCCCGCCGGCCCGGCGAGCAGGCCGGCTTCGCGCAGGGCGACGACGAGGTCCCGGTTGGGCGGAATGCACCTCATGCCGAGCATGAGCCCGGTGCCCCGGATATCTCCCTCCACCACCTTCGGGTGATCCTTCACGAGCCGATCGAGGCGTGCGCTGAGCTTCTCGCCCATCTCGACGATATGTTCGAAGAAACCCTCCTCGAGCATGACATCGAGCACGGCGTTGGCCACCGCCATGGCGAGCGGATTGCCACCGAAGGTGGTGCCGTGGCTTCCCACCGTCATGCCCGAGGCCGCGCGCTCGAGGGCCAGGCAGGCCCCGACCGGGAAGCCGCCGCCGAGCGCCTTCGCGACCGCCGCGATGTCGGGCGCAACCCCGGCCCACTCGTGGGCGAGCAGCCGGCCCGTGCGTCCCATGCCGCATTGCACCTCGTCGAAGATGAGGAGGATCCCCATCTCGTCGGCGAGCCTGCGCAGGCCCTGAAGGAACTCAGGAGCCGCCGGGCGAATCCCCCCTTCCCCCTGCACGGGCTCGACGAGAATCCCGGCGGTCTGTTCGGTGAGCGCGCCGCTGACCTGGTTGAGGTTGCCGAACGGCACCTGGTCGAAACCGTCCATCGGCGGGCCGAACCCCGCCAGATGCTTGTCCTGCCCGCCCGCCGCGATCGCCGCCAGCGTGCGCCCGTGAAACGCCCCTTCGAAGGTGATGATGCGGTAGCGCTCCGGATGGCCCACCGAATCCTGATATTTGCGCGCCATCTTGAGCGAGCACTCGATGGCCTCGACGCCCGAATTGAAGAAGAAGGCGGTGTCCGCAAAGCTCGCCGCGACGAGCCGCTGGGCGAGCCGGGTCTGCTCGGGGATCTCGAACAGGTTGGAAAGATGCCAAACCTTCTCCTCCTGCTCCCTCAGCGCCGCCACCAGACGCGGATGGCAATGGCCGAGGCCCGTCACCCCGATGCCGCAGATGAAGTCGAGATAGCGGCGCCCCGACAGGTCGTAGAGGTAGGCCCCCTCACCCCGCTCAAACACGACGTCCGGGCGCACATGGATCGGCAAAAGCGATGGAATCACGTTGCTCTCCTGACCACGTCCGGTGAACGGCCCTTTTTCTGCGAGAAAGTCGGGAAGTATCTGTGCCGGCGCGGTTCCTGTCAACGCAACCGGTGGTTTTAGGCCTTGAGCTTGTAGCCGCTGGCCAACAGGCGGTGCGCCGCCCACCAGAGCACGATGCAGAGCCCGATCATCACGCCCAAACCCACCAGCGGCAGGCCATCGGCCCGGCCGGTGAAGCCGTAGCGGAATCCGTCGATCATATAGAAAAATGGGTTGAACTGGCTCGCGAGGTGAAGCGCGCCCGGCAAGCGCTCGACCGAATAGAAGGTGCCCGAGAGAAACGCGAGCGGCATGATAACGAAATTGTTGATCGCCGCCAGATGATCGTATTTCTCCGCCCAGATGGCCGCCATGAGTCCCGTCAGCGAGAGCGCGATCGACGCGGCGATGGTGTGGAACACCGCGTAGCCCAGGTGATGAACGTGGAGCGGCACGAAGGGCAACATCGCCAGCCCCAGGAAAAGGCCGATGAGCATCGCGCGGGTCACGCCTCCCATGACGTGGCCGATCAGGAGCTCCGTCGGGCTCAAGGGCGGCATGAGCAGATCCACGATGTTGCCTTGCATCTTGGCCGCGATCAGCGAGGTCGAGGTGTTCGCGAAGGCGTTCTGCATCATCGTCATCATGATGAGGCCGGGCGCCAGGAATTCGAGGAAGGACACGCCGCCGATCTCGCGCACGGCGCCGCCGAGCGCGAGCGCGAATATCGCGAGAAAGAGCAGCGCGGTCACGATCGGCGCGATGACGGTCTGGAGGAAGACCTTGAGGAAGCGGCGCACCTCCTTGAGGTAAAGGGTCTCGAGACCGATCCAATTGATGAGGCCGAACCGGCGGGGATCCATCGCTGCGTTCTCTCGTGCCAGGCGGGTGCGGCGCCCACGGGTGGCGCCGAGCTTAGATTTAGATATAGCGTCCGGCCCCGACAAGGGAAGGACCATCACGGCGCGGCGCGGCGGCAAGCCCCCGCGAACGCCCGACGGGCCTTGCGCTTACCCGGCGGCGGGCTTACCCGGCGGCGGGCTTACCCGGCGGCGGGCCGGACGGGCGGTGCTTGCGGCAGGTGCAGGGCGCGCACGTCCTCGCCCGTCGGATACTGGAAGACGCGAAGGCCGAAGAAGGGCAGGACCGCGAGAAGGTGATCGAAGATGTCGGCCTGGATGCCCTCGTAATTCACCCAGTTCGTGTCGTTGCTGAAGGCGTAGATCTCGAGCGGCAGACCGTCCGGCGAAGGCCGAAGCTGGCGGACCATCAGGGTCATGTCCTTTCTGAGCTTGGCGTTCTCGTCGAGATAGGCCGTGACATAGGCGCGAAAGGTTCCGAGGTTGGTCAGCGCGCGGCGGTTGACGAGGAGCGGATCGCCCTCGCCCAACTCCGCGTTGGCCCGGGCGAGCTCTTCCTCCTTGGCTTGGAGATAGGGCTGAAGCCGGCGGATCCGTCGGAAGCGCTCGATCATTTCGGGATCACAGAAGGAGACGCTCGTCTGGTCGATGAGCAGGCTCCGCTTGATCCGCCTCCCGCCCGCTTCACTCATGCCGCGCCAGTTCTTGAACGAGCCCTCGACCAGCTTGTAGGTGGGGACGGAGACGATCGTTTTGTCCCAGTTTCGGACCTTCACGATATGCAACGCCACGTCGATCACATCGCCATCGACGCCGTATTCCGGTATTTCGATCCAGTCGCCGGGACGCACGAGATCGTTCGCCGCGAGCTGAATGCTCGCGATCAAGGAGAGAATCGTATCCTTGAACACGAACAGCAGCACCGCCGTCATGGCGCCGATACCGCTCAAGACCCCCCAGGGCGACTGATTGATCAGGAGGCATATCGCGAGCACGCCGCCCAGGAGGTAGACAACCAGCTTGACGAGCTGCACATAGCCCTTGATCGAGCGGCGCTTCGCGACCGGATAGAGCTGATAGATATCGATGACCGAGGAGAGCAGCCGGTCGATCGTGATCACGACATTGATCACGATGTAGGCGAGGATCACCCGGTGCCCGATTTCGGCGTAATCCGCGTAGTAGCTGACCCCGGCATAGAGCACGAGCGCCGGCGCGATGAAGGCGAGCTGTTTGAACACGCCGCGCCGCGCCAGGATGTCGTCCCACTGGCTGCGCGTGCGTTCGAGCACGCGATACACGATGCGCATCAGCACGAAGCGCACGACACCATAGGTCAGCGCCGCCGCCGCCAGGATCACGACCGGGTAGAGGAAACCGTACGGGCCGATGAGATCGGCGATCCAGTCGGCGAGCTTGCTTTGATCGTCCATTGCGCCTCGAGTCCTTAAAACTCGCCCCCGCGCGCCGGAACGCCGTCGCCGAGGGGCCGATGAGACCGAATCCACCGCCCCCGATCGAGGGCGTCCGGAAACCCAGCTAACAATATATGGGGGGTGTTCTTTTGCTCAAGGGCTTATCTTGTGGCAGAATCCGGCTTCGGCGTCACTTGAGGACCGCCCCGCATTCAGCCCCTTATAAGACCCCGTCTCAAAGCCCCTCAGCGGCGCCGGGGCGAGCTGGACAGGGTCATACCCCCATGCAACCATCCCGGGCGTCGGAAAGGGTGGCACCGGAAAGGGTTAAGGGTCATGGGCGTTACGATCTACCACAACCCGCGCTGCTCGAAATCGCGCCAAACCCTCGAACTTCTGCGCGCGAAGGGCGTCGAACCGACGATCGTGGAATATCTCAAGGCCCCGCCGAGTGTGGCGGAGCTCGAGCGCATCCTGAAACGGCTCGGGCTCGAGCCACGCGAGCTGATGCGCCGGAAAGAGGCGGCGTACGCGGCGGCCGGACTCGACGATCCGAGCCTTTCGCGCGAGGCGTTGATCCAGGCGATGATCGACCATCCGGTCCTGATCGAACGCCCGATCGTCCTTTCCGGCGGGCAGGCGGTGCTGGGCCGTCCGCCGGAGAAGGCGCTCGATCTCCTCTGAAGCAAAACCGCCCGCCCGGTGATCGGCGATGATGCGCTCGATCGACGCATCCGAGGTCGAGCGCGCGCTCGATTATCCCTCGCTCATCGACCGGCTTCGCGAGGCGTTCCGGGGTGGCATCGAGGCGCCGCGACGGCATCATCATACGATCCCCGATCGCGACCAGGCGACGCTTCTGCTCATGCCCGCCTGGCAGAAGGACGGGCCGCTCGGCGTGAAGATCGCGACCGTCTTTCCCTCCAATCAAGAGCGCGACCTCCCCTCCGTCTTCGGGGTCTACCTGTTGCTCGACGGCATGACGGGTGAGCCCATCGCCGCGATCGAGGCCCG
>JAPUJA010000348.1 GCA_027296525.1 Pseudomonadota bacterium
CTCCGGCATGGGCTTCCGGCACGCTGAACAGCAGCTCGTAGTCGTCGCCGCCGGTGATGAGCTCACCGAGCGTCGCGCGTCCTGCCCCGAGGGCGGCCCGGGCTCCGGCCGAGAGCGGGATCCTCGGGGCTTCGATCACGGCGGCCACGCCCGAGGCCTCGCAGACATGGCCGAGATCGGCCACCAGCCCGTCGGAGACGTCGATCACCGCACTCGCCAGGCCGTGCAATGCCCGGCCCAGGCCGAGGCGGGGTTCGGGCAAGCGATAGCGCGCGATCAAGCCTTCGCGTTCGGCGGGGCCGAGCCCGTCAAGCTCGCCCTTGAGCGCACGCAAGCCCAGGACGCCGTCACCGATGGTGCCGGAAACATAGAGGCGATCCTCTGGCCGGGCGCCCGACCGGCCGTAGGCCGTCCCGCGCTCCACCGAACCGAGCGCCGTCAGTGAAAGGGTGAGTGGACCATCGGTGGCGACCATATCGCCCCCGAGGAGATCGAGCCCGAAGCTCTTCTGATCGTCACCCAGGCCACCGGCGAAGGCGTCCAGCCAAGCGGGTTCGGTATCGCGGGGAAGCGCAAGCCCAAGCAGGTAGCCGATGGGACGTGCGCCCATGGCCGCGAGATCCGAGAGATTCACCCGGAGAAGCTTGCGGGCGATGAACGCCGGCTCCTCGTGATGCGGAAAATGCACGCCGGCCACCATGAGATCCTTGGTCGCGATGAGCTCCTCGCCGGCCCCGAGCGCGAGCCGCGCGGCGTCGTTTTCGAGGCCCTCCGCGCCCGCCGCCCCGGCCGCCAACGGCGCGAAACAGCGGTGGATAAGCCCGAACTCATCCAGCGGCGGCGGGTTCGCCACCGGACCCCCCGACCATCTCGAGCGGCCGCAGCCGGCGCCCCAACTTGTCCAGCGCGGCATTGACGAAGGCCAGCTCCGCCGCGCCGTGGAACGCCTGAGCGACGTCCACATACTCGCTCACGATCACCCGGGGCGGAACCTCGTCGTGACAGACCAGCTCATAGGCCGCCGCCCGAAAGATCGCTCGGAGCAAGGGTCCGAGCCGCTCGAGAGTCCAACCGGCGGCGAGCGTCGCCGCGATCAACGGATCGAGCTCGGCGCACCGGGCCCAGCTTCCGGCCACGACGTCGGCGAACCACCGGCGCTCGACTGTCGCCAGGCGCGTCCCGTCGACCTCCGCGCCGAGACGATGGTGGTCGAATTCCGCGATGACTTCGGCCGGATCACGCCCGGTAAGCTCGATCTGAAAGAGCGCCTGCACGGCCGCGAGCCGGGCGGAACTGCGCTCCACAATGGCACCTCGGGGCCCGGCTGCCGGCTCCCCACTCATGACGGCCCGCTCGAGCGGAACCGCCGCTTGAGCGCAACCATGGTGAGACAGGCCTTCGCGGCGTCCGCGCCTTTGTTCAACTCGGCGACCGCGGCCCGCCGCCACGCCTGCTCACGATCCTCCGTGGTGAGAATGCCGTAGCCGAGCGCGATCCCCTGTTGGATAACGAGATCGGTCAGCCCCCGGGCGCTCTCGGTACAGATGTAGTCGTAGTGCGTCGTCTCACCCCTGATGACGCAGCCGAGCGCGATGTAGCCGTCATATTTTCCGCTATCGATGGCGAAGCGAATCGCCGCAACGATCTCGAAGGTGCCGGGAAGTGCGGCGCGCTCATAGCTTGCGCCCGCCGCCTCGAGCTCCGCGATCGCGCCGCGTGCGAGCTCGTCGGCGATGTCCTCGTAATATCGCGCCTCGACGATCAAGATGTTGGAGGCTTCTGTCATCTAATCTTGCGCCTCGAAAAAGCTCACCGCCCGCTCGCCCTGAAATCTCGAGAACTGACCACATCGGCGCGCGTCACGCCCATGCAT
Organism: Pseudomonadota bacterium; assembly: GCA_027296525.1. GTDB lineage: Bacteria > Pseudomonadota > Alphaproteobacteria > UBA828 > JAPUJA01 > JAPUJA01. The sequence continues at coordinate 1,874 of JAPUJA010000348.1, forward strand.
CGATCACGTCTCCCACTCGCCCCAGGGGCAAGAGACCGGAAGCGACCCCTCGACCAACAAGGTGCAAGCGCTCGAGCCGCCGGGCGCCGACTCGAGCGTCGGCGCTGCGCCCTCAAGCCGTCCCGGCCATGAGGCGCGCGAGATAACGCGCAAGGAGATCGACTTCGAGATTGACCAGCGCGCCCGGCTCGAGGGTTCCGAAGGTCGTGACCCGTTGGGTATGGGGAATGACGTTCACGCCGAAGCGATCGCCCGAGACCTCGTTGACCGTGAGCGAGACGCCGTCGAGCGCGACCGAGCCCTTGGGCGCAATGTAGCGCGCAAATTCGGAAGGCGTTTCCACGGTGACGCGGAGCGATTCGCCATCGGGCTGACGATCGGCCACGCGGGCGACACCGTCAACATGGCCCAGCACGATATGTCCGCCGAGCTCATCGCCGAGCGCGAGGGCGCGCTCGAGATTGACCTGCGTGCCGACCCGCCAGCCCCCAAGGGTCGTGCAGGAGCGGGTCTCTCGGGAAACATCGACCGCGAACCAGCCCGGCCCCCGATCCACCACCGTGAGGCAGGCGCCGGAGCAGGCGAACGAGGCACCGATCGCGAGGCTCTCCGTATCGAGGGCCGTCTCGATCGCGACCCGCCCGCCCGTCTCCCACTCGACGGCCCGGACGCGGCCAAGGTCGGTGATGATCCCGGTGAACATAGCCGTTACCTAGGATTGCTCCCGATAGCTTTCCAGCAGGTCCGGCCCGAGCGCGGCGATCGAGGCCCGGCGGAAGCGCGGCATGTCGGACAGCTTCTCGACCCCGAAGGCGACCGTCGCGGGGATGCCGTCGCCACCGATGATGCTTGGCGCCCGAAACCAGGCGATCCGGTCCACCAGGCGGGCGCCCAGCAGCGCCGCGGCGAGCACGCTTCCGCCTTCGACCAAAACCCGCGTCAGACCACGCGCGCCGAGGGCTTTGAGCGTCTCCGCCGCATCGGGATCGCCCATCGCGTCGGCCGGCACCCGGATGACCTCGACCCCCTTCCGGCGGTAGGGACGCTCACGCTCCCGGGCGACGTCGTCGAGGGTGACGATCCAGGTCGCGACCTCGCGCGCCGTCGATACCAGCCGGCCCATGACCGGAAGACGCAGCCGGGCATCGAGCACGACGCGCACCGGCGAGCGCGCTTCGAGTCCCGGAAGCCGGCAGGTGAGCCGAGGATCGTCGGCCAGCGCCGTGCCGATCCCGATCATCACCGCGTCGTTCTCGGCCCTCAAGCGGTGTGCGAGAGCGCGCGCCGCCTCGCCGGTGATCCATTGGCTCTCGCCCCGATGAGTCGCGATCCGCCCGTCGAGCGTGCTCGCCAGCTTAAGCGTCACCAGCGGGCGGGCACGCCGGATGCGGCTTAGGAACCCGGCGTTGATCTCGGCCGCTTCCTCGGCCCCGCAACCGAGCGCGACCTCGACGCCCGCCTCCCTGAGGCGTTTGAGGCCCTTACCGTCGACCCGGGGGTCCGGATCCTCGAGCGCGACGACGGCGCGTCTTATCCCGGCGCCGATGAGGGCGTCGGCGCAAGGCGGCGTTTCGCCGCTATGCGCGCAAGGCTCTAAGGTGATGTAGGCGCTCGCCCCGCGAGCGGCGGCACCGGCCTGCGCGAGCGCCCCGGCCTCGCCGTGGGGCCGCCCGGAGGCTTGTGTCCAGCCCCGCCCGACGATCCGGCCTTCGCGGACGAGCACGCAGCCCACGCTCGGATTGGGCCAGACGCGGCCGAGCCCGCGCCGAGCCAAGCCCAGCGCGGTGGCCATGAAGCGCACGTCGTGCGCGTCACTCGCGATCGCCGCTGAGCTTACCGACGAATTCTTCGAAATCTTTCGCCTCGCGGAAGTTCCGATAGACGGAAGCGAAGCGCACATACGCCACCTGGTCCAGATTGGCGAGTCCGTCCATCACCATCTCGCCGATCACCGTCGACGGAATCTCCGTCTCGCCCAGCTGCTCGAGACGCCTCACAAGACCACTCACCAGCCGCTCGACCCGGTCCGGCTCCACCGGGCGTCGCCTCAGCGCGATGTCGATGGAACGGGCGAGCTTGTCCCTGTCGAATGGAACCCGCGTACCGCTGCGTTTGACCACCGTGAGTTCACGCAGCTGCACGCGCTCGAAGGTGGTGAAGCGCGCGCCGCAATCCGGGCAGAGCCGACGCCGGCGGATCGCCGTGCTGTCCTCGGTCGGCCGCGAATCCTTGACCTGGGTGTCGTTACCCCCGCAGAACGGACAGCGCATCACCCTTCCCTTTCTGAGCGCCGACCCCCCCATAGAGGGGGAACCGCTGGCAGAGCGCTTCCACCTCGGCGCGCACCGCCTCTTCGCACGCGCCGTTATCATCGGGGCTCGCGGCGAGCCCGTCGAGCACTTGGCCGATCAGCCGTCCGACGTTGCGCACTTCTTCCGTGCCGAAGCCGCGCGAGGTCACCGTCGGCGTGCCGAGACGAACGCCTGAGGTCACGAACGGTTTCTCGGGATCGAACGGGATGGCGTTCTTGTTGCAGGTGATGCGCGCGTTCTCCAAGCTGGCCTCGGCCGCCTTCCCGGTCAATCCCTTGCTCCTGAGATCGACGAGCATGAGGTGCGTGTCGGTGCCGCCCGAGACGATGTCGAGCCCTTGCGCCACGAGGCTGTCGGCGAGCGCCCTGGCGTTGTCGACCACGGCGGCCGCATAGCTCTTGAACTCAGGCCGCAGCGCCTCGCCGAACGCGACGGCCTTGGCCGCGATGACATGCATGAGCGGGCCGCCCTGAAGGCCCGGAAAAATCGCCGCGTTGAGCTTCCGCGCGATCTCCTCATCGTCCGAAAGAATCATCCCGCCGCGCGGGCCGCGCAGCGTCTTGTGGGTCGTCGAGGTCACGATATGAGCGTGAGGGAACGGGCTGGGATGAACCCCGGCCGCGACCAGCCCGGCGAAATGCGCCATATCGACCATCAGATAGGCGTCCACCGCGTCCGCGATCGCCCGGAAGCGGGCGAAGTCGATGATCCGGGAATAGGCCGAGCCCCCGGCGATGATGAGCTTCGGCCGGTGCTCCTTGGCGAGCGCCTCGAGCCCGTCGAAATCGATCCGCCCGTCCTGCGCGCGCACGCCGTAACCGACGGCGTGAAACCACTTGCCCGACAGATTGACCTTGGAACCGTGGGTCAAATGTCCGCCGGCGGCGAGGTCCATTCCCAAGATCACATCGCCCGGCTTGATGAGAGCGAGCATCACGCCCTGATTGGCCTGAGAGCCGGAATGGGGCTGCACATTGACAAAGCCGCAACCGAACAGCTTCCGCGCCCGCTCGATCGCGAGACTCTCCGCAATGTCGACGAACTCGCAGCCGCCATAATACCGCCGGCCGGGATAGCCTTCGGCATACTTGTTGGTCATCACCGAGCCCGCGGCCTGCAACACCGCGAGACTCACGACATTCTCCGAAGCGATGAGCTCGATGACGTTATCCTGTCGGCGGATCTCTGTCTGAATCGCGTCGAAGATCGCGGGATCGCGCGAGGCCAAGCCTTCGGAAAACAACGCCGAGACGTCGGATGAAGACCCGTGGGCCGTGGCCAAGCTGCCGTCGTTCGAAGACACGGTGCGCGTTCCGTTCAAGCGAGCTTGGCGACCCGCCGCTCGTGGCGTCCGCCCTCGAACGCCGTCGCGAGAAAAATCTTGAGGCAGTCGCGGGCGACCTCGATCCCGGTGATGCGCGCGCCGAGCACGAGAATGTTGGCGTCGTTGTGCGCGCGCGCGAGACGTGCGCTCACCGGTTCATGGCAGAGCGCGGCGCGCAGCTCCCGATGGCGGTTGGCGGCGATGCTGATGCCGATGCCCGTGCCGCAGACGAGCACGCCCCACGCGACCCGCCCGTCGGCAACGGCCTCGGCCATGCGCGCCGCGAAATCCGGGTAATCGACCGGGTCCAGGCCGTCGGTGCCAAGATCGATCGCATCATAACCCATTGCTTCCAAATCCTTTTTCAAAACAGATTTGAACTCGAAGCCGGCGTGATCCGACGCGATCGCGACGCGCTTTTCGGCCATTCCCCAAACTCACCTCATCGCTTGGACCACCGCCTCCGGTCGAGGCGCGCGGAAGCTATACGCCGAGAACCATATTTTGCACAAGGCCCGACGAAAACCACAAGGCATCGTGTGAGCGAGCCACCCGTCGCGCGGAGAAGGCGGCGCCGGGCTCTTCTCGGCGTCCGGTCAAGCACCGATTCCCGCCGCCAAGAAAACCGCCGGTAATAGGAATGCCTATTAACAGTAGTCATGGAGAGAAACTATTTGACAAGCCAATCACGCCATGCAAGGGAAGAACCTTCGTCTTCAAATTTAAAGTCTAAAATCGGCGGGAGCAGAAAGAAAACATGAGCGACGGTGAAGAAACGAAGCTGCCCTATGACGAGATCGTTCGCATGGCGGCGGAGATCGTTTCCGCCTTTGTGAGCCACAACGCCCTTCCGGCGGACCAGGTGCCCGACGCCATTCGGTCCGCTTACGGCGCGCTCCACGACGCCCAGAGCGACGGGGGCGGAGGCCGCGACGCGCCGGTCCCCGCCGTGGCGATCCGCAAGTCGATCACGCCCGACTATCTCGTTTGTCTCGAGGACGGCAAGAAGTTGAAGATGCTCAAGCGTCATCTGATGTCGACCTACGGCATGACGCCTGGGGAATATCGGGCGAAATGGAACCTGCCGGCCAACTATCCGATGGTGGCGCCGAATTACGCGCAAAGGCGCTCCGACTTCGCGAAACAGATCGGTCTCGGCCGCAAGAGCGCCGGAAGGCCGCGCAAGCGCGCTGCCCCCAAGGGCGCTTGACCCGCCGCCGTTGGCGGGACGGCGTCTTCAGATCGTGGGCCTGCGTGTGGTGCTTCAAGCCAATGGCGATCACGCCAAACCCGGATCGGGAGCGATCCCCAAGAGAAGACCTTTGCGCGGGTCGGTTTTGGGTTGATTTTCCTCGTTCTTCGACTCAACCGACCTCATGCCTCGAGGAGACCCCTGAGCTCGACGA
>JAPUJA010000349.1 GCA_027296525.1 Pseudomonadota bacterium
GCGAAGAAGGGCTGGGGCGAATGGCCGAGCCGGACGCGATCCTGGCCGCGATCGAGAGCCATTTCAGCGCGCCGCTCGCGGGCCTCAGGGCGCTCGTGACCAGTGGCCCGACGATCGAGGCGATCGATCCCGTGCGCTACATCACCAACCGCTCCTCGGGCAAGCAGGGCCACGCGATCGCCGCCGCCTTCGCGCGCCGGGGCGCCGGGGTGACGCTGGTTTCCGGCCCGGTCGCCCTGGCCGACCCGGCGGGCGTCGAGGTGGTGCGCGTCGAATCGGCCGAGCAGATGCTTGCTGCCTGCCGCGCGGCCCTGCCCGTCGATGTCGCCGTCTGCACCGCCGCGGTCGCGGATTGGCGCGTCAAGGAGGCGAGCCCGGAAAAAATCAAGAAGGAAGCGCAATCCACCCGGCGCAACCGGCCGCTCACCCTCGAGCTCGTGCAAAACCCGGATATCCTCGCCGCGCTCAGCGCGCCGGGCAGAGAACGGCCCCGTCTGGTGGTCGGCTTCGCCGCCGAGACCATCGATGTCCTCGACAACGCGCGCGCCAAGCTCGGCCAAAAGGGCTGTGACTGGATCGTCGCGAACGACGTCTCGGCCGAGGGCGGGGTCATCGGCGGGGAGATGAACCAGGTCCATCTCATCCGGCGGAACGGGGCGGAGCCTCGGGTCGAGGACTGGCCGCGCATGACCAAGGCGGCGGTCGCGGAGCGCCTGGCCGAGCGCATCGCCGAGGCCGTCTCAGCCGCCCCGCCATGATGACCGTCTCGGTCCCGATCGAACGGCTCGCCCACGCCGCCGATCTCGACCTGCCCGCCTACGCCACCGAAGGGGCCGCCGGCATGGACATGCTGGCGGCGATCGGCGAGCCGATCACCCTCGCGCCCGGCGCGCGCGCACTCGTTGCCACCGGCTTTCGCATCGCGCTGCCCGAAGGCTTCGAGGCGCAGATCCGTCCGCGTTCGGGGTTGGCGGCCAAGCACGGGATCACGGTGTTGAACGCCCCGGGCACGATCGACGCCGACTACCGCGGCGAGATCAAGGCGCTGCTCGTCAATCTGGGAAAGGATGATTTCGTCATCCAACGCGGCATGCGCATCACCCAGCTCGTCGTCGCGCCCGTCCGCCGCGCCCAATGGCAAAGCGCCGAGGGGTTGGACGCGACCGCGCGCGGCGCGGGCGGCTTCGGATCGACGGGCGGATGAGGCCCAAAGGCGCCCAACAAGCCGGTCGCTCTCATGAACCCTAAGCTCGACTTCACCGAAAGCCAGCTCGAGCGCTACGCCCGCCACATCATCCTCGGCGAAGTGGGCGGCAGGGGCCAGGCGAAGCTCCTACGATCCAAGGTGCTCGTGATCGGCGCGGGCGGGCTCGGCGCGCCCCTCCTCCTCTATCTCGCGGCCGCCGGCGTTGGAACCCTCGGCGTCGCCGACGACGATGCGGTGAGCCTCTCCAATCTCCAACGCCAGATCATCCACAAGAGCGCCGATATCGGTCGGCGAAAGACGAAAAGCGCCGCCGCCGCGATCGATGACGTGAACCCCGAGGTCGAGGTGATCGGCCACGATCTCAGGATCGTGCCTGAGAACGTGATGGAGCTCATCGCCCCCTATGACGTGATCGCCGACGGCAGCGATAATTTCGCGACCCGCTTCCTCATCAACGATGCCTGCTACCTCGCCAAGAAGACCCTGGTCTCCGCGGCGATCCTGCGCTTCGACGGCCAGCTCTCGACCTTCAAGGCGCATCTGGGCGGCGATCACCCCTGCTACCGCTGCATCTTCCGCGAGCCGCCGCCCCCCGGGCTCATCCCCTCTTGCGCGGAAGGCGGCGTGCTCGGCGCGGTCGCTGGGGTCATGGGATCGCTCCAGGCGGTCGAAGTGATCAAGGAGCTGGTCGGCGCGGGCGAGAGCCTCTCGGGCACCTTGGTGATCTACGACGCGCTCGCGAGCCGCTTCCGCAATGTCCGGCTCAAGCGCGACCCGGGCTGTCCGCTGTGCGGCGAGCGGGCGACGATCACCGATCTCTCGATCCACGCGAAGCCGGAGGATGGCCGTGACGAACGGTGCGAAACCGGCTGACCAAGGCACGCCCCCCGACAAGCTGTCGATCGTCGTCTACTCGGGCCGGTTCGACCGGGTTCACTACGCGCTCGCCATGGCCGCCGCGGCGGCCGCGATCGACACGCCGACGACCCTTTTCTTCACCATGGGCGCTTGCCGCGCGCTCTTGCGGCCCTTGCCCGACGGCACGGCGGGCTGGGCCCAACTTCCCTTGAGCGAGGGGGGCTCGAAGGCGCTCGATCACGACAGACGGCTCGGCGAACGCGGCGTCGCGCGCTTCGAGGAGCTCATCGAGGCCTGCCGCGCGCTCGAGGTCACCTTCATGATCTGCGAAATGGGCCTGCGCGCGATGGCGCTCGAGGTCGGCGATCTGCGCGACGATATTTCCTACCGCGAAGGCGGCCTCGTGACCTTCTTGCGCGATGCCTCGGACAAGGGGGCGCTCGTCTTCATCTGAACGCGGGCGCGCGCCTAGAGCATCGAATCGATCACCCGATCCGGCGGGTTGTGGCCGTCGACGAAGGTCTTGATGTTGATGATCACCTTCTCGCCCATGTCGATCCGGCCCTCGATGGTGGCGGACGCCATGTGGGGCAGCAGGATCACATTGTCGAGCTCGATCAGTTTCGGGTTGATCGCGGGCTCGTGCTCGAACACGTCGAGCCCGGCGCCCGCAAGCTTGCCCGCGTCCAGCATGCGCGTCAGCGCGTTCTCGTCGACCACCTCGCCGCGCGAGGTGTTGACGATATAGGCGTGGGGGCGCAGCAGCTTGAGACGCCGCGCCGAGAGCAGGTGATAGGTCGCGGGCGTGTGCGGACAATGGATCGAGACGATGTCGACGCGCGCGAGCATCTGATCCAGGCTCTCCCAATAGGTCGCCTCGAGTTCCCGTTCGACCTTTTCGGGCAGACGCCGGCGGTTGTGGTAGTGGATCGAGAGACCGAAGCCGAGCGCGCGGCGCGCGACCGCCTGGCCGACCCGGCCGAGGCCGATGATGCCGAGCCTTTTTCCCCAGATGCGGTGACCGAGCATCGAGGTCGGCCCCCAGCCCTTCCACCGGCCCGACTGCACGAGGCGCTCGCCCTCGACCAGCCGGCGGGGCACGGCGAGCAGAAGCGCCATGGTCATGTCCGCCGTGTCCTCGGTCAGCACGCCGGGCGTGTTGGTGACCGTGATGGAGCGCTCACGCGCCGTCTTGAGGTCAATATGGTCCACCCCGGCGCCGTAACTCGCGATCAGGCGAAGCGCCAGGCCCGCATGGGCGAGGATGCCGACGTCGATCCGGTCGGTGACCGTCGGCACGAGCACGTCGGCCTTCTTCACCACCGCGATGAGTTCGCCCGGCGTCATCGGCTCGTCGTCTTCGCGCAGACGCGCATCGAAGAGCTCCATCATCCGGGTTTCGATCGGCTCCGGGAGCTTGCGCGTCAGAACGACGAGAGGCCTTTTGCGAGTCTTGGTCGCCATGAAACTCTCCGCCAAGGCGCGGTCGACCTAAGGGCCACACTGTTTATCAAATGACCCGAGGCGATACAATCGGATGGGCTGGCGTTCGAAAGCGCCGCTTCCGCCACCGGATCGAGTATGATATGAACCGATTCCGTCCGAATCGGCACCCCGGTGCCGTGCCTCGCACAATCCTTTGCCGGCAAGTGACCCGATGAATGAGCTCGGGCGGCTCGTTGCCTTCCTCTTTCTGCTCGGCCTCCTGGCCGGAACGGCGTGCGCCGAGGCGGACCTGGCGCTTCCCCGGTTCGTCTCGCTCCGTTCCGATGAGGTCAATCTGCGCACCGGCCCCGGAACGAACTACCCCGTCGAATGGGTCTATGTGCGCCGCGGGTTGCCCGTCGAAATCATCGCGGAGTTCGACAACTGGCGCAAAGTGCGGGACATCGAGGGCACCGTCGGATGGATCCACAAGAGCCTGCTCTCGGGCAAACGCATGGCCGTCATTCTGGGCGAAGAGGAGACGCTCCATCAGAGCCCGGACGCCACGGCTCGAGTCGTCCTGAAGGCCGCGCGCGGCGTGCTGGGCGAGATCATCGCCTGCAAAGGCGCATGGTGCCGGTTGGAGATCACCGAGATCAAGGGATGGATTCGTCGCGACCGGCTTTGGGGGGTCTATCCGACCGAAGAGCTCCCCTAAGGATCAGTCGAAATCCTCTGAGAGCGCCCGGCGCACGGGCTCGGGGATGAGCGCGCTGTGGCCGTAATGGGGGTGGCTGATTTCGAGCGCGAGCTTGACCGAGGGGTCCTTGAACTTCGCGACCTGTTCCTCGGTGAAGGAAAAACGCAGGAAGTGAACCGACGAGGCGCGTCCCTCGGGCGTCGAGCGTTCGATGTCGTCCGTGGGCTCGGCGCGGATCGTCTCGCCGTCGAGGGTGAAACCGACGCTGTTCTCGACGCCGCCCAGGCGGGCGAGCTCCCGGTTGCGGCGCTCGCGCTCGTCGATCTCGAACATAAGCGTCGCGACGAGCTCGCGCCCCTTGGGGATCAGCGGATTGTAGACCGCAAGCTCGTCGGCGATCTGCGCCGCGCCGCCTTTTTCGATATACAGCATCTCCTGAACCTGCCACCACATGGTGTGGTAATTCTCGAAATAGAAGTTCGCAAAGGGCCCGACCCCGACGCGGCGGTTCTTCTTGATCTCGGCCAAGGCCTTGCGCCGCGCGTCGCGCTCGCGGGCAAAGACCTCCACGGGGAGGAGGTCGGCCTCGGTAATTTCCCGTTTTTCCGTCATCGAGTCAGAGGGTGCGGCCCGTGACGCCGTAGGCGCGCGCGAGCAGCTCGATGGGATGGTGCGCCCGGCCCTCCTCCGGCATCCCCTCGCCGGGAGCGCCGTCCGAGAGCTTCGCCATGCCCTCGACGATATGGGCCGCGGCCAGAGGGCATTCGGAAGCGACATAGCGGTTGCCCGCCTCGCGCGCCTGGCGCGCGACGGGTTTGCCGACCTTGAGCGCGGTTGCGTGGGTCTTCTTCTTGACCCCGAAGGTCCCGCCGTGGCCGGAGCAGCGCTCGATCACGGTGATCGGCGTGTCGGGAATGAGCCTCAGCATGTCGGCGGATTTGAGGCCCATGTTCTGCGCCCGTTCGTGACAGGCGACCTGGAGGGTCACCCCGCCCGCAAGCGGCCTCATGCCGTCGGCCAGGCCCTCTTTGCGCGCGATGTCGACGACATATTCGCCGATGTCGAAGGCATGGGCGGCGAGCGTCTTGAGCGCCGCGTCCTCGGGCAGGATGAGCGGCCACTCGATCTTCATCATCAGGGTGCAGCTCGGCACGAGGGAAACAATGTCAAAGCCCTTCTCGATCCAGGGCAAGAGTTCCCGGCTGATTTGGCGGGCCCGTTCCGCGACCTCCCCGATGTTGCCCTGCTCCAAGAACGGCATGCCGCAGCAGGTCGGATAAACCACCTCGGTTTCGACGCCGTTGCGCGCCAGCACGGCGCGCGCGGCCTCGCCCACGGGCGGATCGTTGTAGTTGACGAAGCAGGTCGCGAACAGCACCGCCTGGCGCCCCGACGCCGGAGCCTCGCGATTGACCTCGGGCACCGTCACCTTGGCCCGGGCCTGGAAGGTGCGCGCGTGATATTTGGGCAGGCGGGCATCCGCGTCGATTCCGGCGAGCCGGGAAAGAAGCGCGCGCACGGGCCGGTTCTTGCGATCACCCGCCCAGTTGACGAGCGGCGCGAGGTGACGGGCGAGGCGCCCGTTCGCGTCGGTTTGAGCCAGGCGCCGCTCGACGAGGCCGACCTTGCCGCCCGCATGGTCGATTGCGCGGTGACGCAGCATGAGATGCGGGAAATCGATGTTTAACTCATGGGGCGGCACATAGGGGCACTTCACCATGAAGCACATGTCGCAGAGCGTGCAGGCTTCGACGACCCGTCCGAAGTCGCGGCTCGAGACGCCGTCGAGTTCGCCGGTTTCCGATTGATCGATCAGATCGAAGAGACGCGGAAAGCTGTCGCACAGATTGAAGCAACGCCGGCAGCCGTGACAGACGTCGAAGACCCGGCGCGTCTCCCGATCCAAGGCGTCGCGGTCGTAGAACGCCTCGCTCTGCCAATCGATCGCGTGCCGGAAGGGTGCGCCGCCCTTGCCCATCGATGAATACTCCACGCTCGCGGGCGCGCCGCCCGGCTCGGGCGGCGGGGGGTCACCCCCCGCCCGTCTCTTCCGCTCGAAGGCTTAAGGGCGCTCTAGTCGAGCGTGTCCAAGGCTTTCTTGAAGCGCCCGGCATGCGAACGCTCGGCCTTGGCCAAGGTCTCGAACCAATCCGCGATCTCGTCGAAACCCTCGTCCCGCGCGCTCCGCGCCATGCCGGGATACATGTCGGTGTACTCGTAGGTCTCTCCGGCGATCGCCGCTTCGAGATTTTGGTGGGTCGGGCCGATCGGCTTGTCGGTGGCCGGATCACCCACCTCCTCGAGAAACGACAGATGGCCGTGAGCGTGGCCCGTCTCGCCTTCGGCGGTCGAACGGAACACGGCCGAGACATCGTTGAAGCCCTCGACATCTGCCTTCTGGGCGAAATAGAGATAGCGGCGGTTCGCCTGGGACTCCCCAGCGAAGGCTGCCTTGAGATTTTCTTCGGTCTTGGTTCCTTTCAAGGATGGCATCGGCCTCTCCCCCTTCTTGCTCTTCAATGCACGCCACGCCCGCGAATGCGTCGCAACTCTCTAAATATGGCGCAAAAGGGCGGGCTGTCAACTAATTTAGAATTATTCTAAAAAATATCCTACGACGAGCGTTTGCGGCGCTTTGGCGAGTCCTTCAGGCGAATGATCACGTCGACCCGAGCGACCTCCGTGCCCTCGGGCGCCGCGGGCAGACGCTTGACCTCGACGCCCTCGCCCGGAATGTCCCGCAGGCGGGTCGAGCCTTCGAAGAAGAAGTGGTGGTGGTGGGTGACGTTGGTATCGAAGTAGGAACGTCCCGGGTCGATCACGAGTTCACGCAAAATGCCGGCCTCGGTGAACTGGTGCAGCGTGTTGTAAACCGTCGCCAAGGACACCCGCACCTTCTTCCTCAGCGCTTCGCCGTGGAGCTGCTCCGCGCTCACATGGCGGTGGGGGCCCGCGAAAAGCAGCTTGGCAAGCGCGAGCCTCTGGCGCGTCGGCCGAAGGCCCACGGCCCTCAGCCGCTCGCGGGCCGCCTCGGAGGCTTTTTGCTTATCCGTCACGGGACAAGCCTATAAGCCCCTGATCGAAGACGCAATTCCCAATCGCTGCCGGATCGATTCCCGCCTTCGGCACATCAGTCTCCCGTTTGGATCCGCTCGACCAGTTGCCGAACGGTGGGAATAAAGCCGTTGGCATAGAAAGGGTCGTGGCGGAATCGATAGGCGCCGTGGCCCGCAAACATGAGCTGCGTCTCCACGTCGCCACCATGCACGATGCTCTGCAGCGTTTTCTGGATACAGTAGCTGCGCGGGTCCGTCTTCTTGCCCGTCGTGCCGTTTTCCTTGCACGCCCAGTTGCTGAAGCGACAGGCGCTCAGGCACCCCATACAGTCCACCTGGTCGCGCCGGATTGCCTCCCTCTCTTCCCAGGTGACGAAGATGATCGTCGAATCCGGGGTCTTGAGGGTCGTGTCGTAGCCTTGGGCGATCCACTTCTCGGCCCGTTCCTTATCCGCCGCCGTGAGGTAGATCGTTCGCCGACGCGGACCGAAGGGGAACAGGGTGTCGTGCTGACCGACCGGTTCGACCGCGTAGGCCACCTGCCGGGCGTTGCGTTCCTCGAGCTCTTTGACGAACTTGTTGCGCACCGCCGAGGAATAGAAGCCGGTTGGGCTCCAGCGGTTGAGCGAGATGTCGCCTTCCTCGAGGTGCAGGAGCTTGTCCTTCCAGCCCGGGGGAATCGGGCTCTCCTTGGTGAGCAAGGCCCGGGTGCCGAACTGGAAGGCGATCGGCCCGAGCTCGGGGTTGTCGATCCAATCCTCCCATTCCCTCAAATACCACACCCCGCCCGCCATGAAGATCGGCGTGCGCTCGAGGCCGTATTCGCGCATCAGTTGGCGCAGCGCGAGCACGCGGGGATAGGCGGGTTCCGGTTTTTCCGGGTCCTCCGAGTTGCTCAAGCCGTTATGGCCGCCGGCGAGCCAGGGATCCTCGTAGACGACGCCGCCCAACCATTCGGAGAAGCGGTGATAGGCCCTCTTCCAGAGGGCCCGAAACGCCCGCGCCGAGGAGATGATGGGATAATAATAGACGCCGTATTCGGCGGTGATCTGAGCGATCCGATAGGGCATGCCGGCGCCGCAGGTCACTCCGTGAATCAAGCCCTTGGCGCCCTCCAGGATGCCGTGCAGCACCCGCTCGGACGCCGCCATCTCCCAAAGCACGTTCATATGGATCCGCCCGTCGCCGCCCGCGAGCTCGTGGGCGATGCGCGCCTGGACGATCCCCCCCTTGATCGCCATGTCGACCAGCTCTTCGTGGCGTTCGCGGCGGGTCCTTCCCTTATAGACCTGGGGGATGGGCTGGCCGCTTTCGTCGAGCTGATCGGCGTTCACGCCCGAGAAAGTGCCCACCCCTCCACATTTGGCCCAAGGGCCCGAGCTCTCCCCGTTGCTCACCGCGATGCCCTTGCCCCCTTCCACCAGGGGCAGAACCTCCCGGTCCGATATGACGAGTGGGTTAAGTGCCTTCAAAAACAACCTCTATTCGGGTGAACCGCGCCAACGCACCCCCTTAAAGGAGCGGACTTCGCGGATTCGTCGCTCCGGCTAAACTTGATTTAGGATCATTCTAAAGATTTGCAAGCGGCTACGCCCGAAGCTCTGCCCGAGCGGGGTACGCCCGAGGCCCTGCCCGGGCGCGCCCGATGATTCAAGCCCCTAACCCGCCCGTCTCTGCGCCCGACGCCCCCGTTCGGGCCGGGCCGGGCGGGGCTCGATCGTCGCGCTCAGATCCTCGCCGGTTTCCTGATTCACGGCCCGCATGCTGAGCCGGACCTTGCCGCGATCGTCCACCTCGAGGACCTTGACCTTGACCTCGTCGCCTTCCTTTACGACGTCGGAAACCTTCTCGGTGCGCCCCTCGGAGAGCTCGCTGATATGCACGAGCCCGTCCCGGTTGCCGATGAAGTTCACGAAGGC
>JAPUJA010000035.1 GCA_027296525.1 Pseudomonadota bacterium
GCCTTGGGCGATGAAGGCCTGCAGCGCCTGCTCCGCGCCCGAGTCGAGCTCAGGCGCGGCGAAGCCGACGGCGTCGAAGCCGAGCTCGCGGGCCAGGCCCGAGATGCGTTCCTTGGGTGCTGGCGATCCCGAGCTCATCCAGAAGCGGCCCGGCTAAAAATCGAGATCGGCGTAATGTTTAGGTGGCGTCGCGCCGGGAATACGGTCGGCGAGCAGGCCGCGAAAGGAGGGCCGCGACTTGACGCGCGCGTACCAGTCCTTGGCCGACGGATAGTTCTCCCAAGGCACGACGCCGATATAGTCGAGCGAGGAGATATGGGCCGCCGCCGCGATGTCGGCGAGCGAAAATTCCTCGCCCGCGAGCCACTTCCGGCGTTCCGCGAGGTAGCCAACATAGTCCAGATGGTAGCGGAAGTTTGTCTGCCCCGCACGGATCGCTTCCGAATTCGGCTCGCCGAGTCCCATGAAACGCTTCATGAATTTCTCGCCCAAGAGGTTCTCGGTCACCTCGTGGTCGAACTTCTGGTCGAACCAGGCGATGAGCCGCCGGACCTCGGCACGCACCAGGGGCGCGGTGCCGATGAGCGCGGGCTCCGGATATATGTCCTCGAGATATTCGCAGATCGGCCCGCTGTCCGCGATGATCTCGCCGTCGGGCTCGATGAGGATGGGCACCGTTCCCGCCGGATTCATGGCGAGCAGCTCGGTACGCCGCTCCCACACCTTCTCGACGGACATCTCGAATTCGGCGCCCTTTTCGCGCAGGACCACCCGGACCTTGCGGCAGAAGGGAGAGAGCCAGAGATGGTAGAGGGTGCGCATCGAGCTTGAGTGTACTGCAAGGCCTTCTGAGCGAACAGTGTTTGCGGGCGGGCGTTCACGTCACCGAATTGTGATTGGTTCGCGAGCGGCCCAGCGCGCTATGGTCACGCCCATGATTCATGCGCTGCGCCCGCCGCTCATCGCCGGATTCGCGCTCCTCGCCTTCCTCCTCGGCGCTTCGCTGCCCGGCTTCGCCGCGTCCGAGCGAGCGCCCATCGTCGTCGAGCTGTTCACCTCCCAGGGCTGCTCCTCCTGCCCGGAGGCCGACGCCCTGCTCGCCGAGCTTGCCCAACGCGAGGACATCATCGTGCTGTCCTACCATGTGAGCTATTGGGACTATATCGGCTGGGAGGACCCGTTCGCGAGCGAGGAGACCACCCAGCGTCAGCGCGACTACGCCCTCCAATTCGGCATCAGCTACGTCTACACGCCTCAAATGGTGGTCGCGGGCGCGGTCGAGGTCGTGGGCTCGGACCGCGCGGCGATCGAGCAAGCGCTCATCGACGCCCGCGAGACGGACATCTATCCGGTCGCGCCGGAGATCACCCACGACGCGGCGGAAGGGCTCCGGATCTCCATCCCCGGGGCCGACCTCGACGCCGAAGCCCAGATCCTTCTCGTGGTTTTCGACAGCGAGCAGGTCACCGAGGTGTCCGCCGGCGAGAACGCCGGGCGCGAGCTTCGGAACGTGAACGTCGTACGAACCATTCGCCGGATCGGAAGTTGGCACGGCGAGCCGGTCGAGATCATCCTTCCGCTCGCGGACCTCCATAGCGGCCCAGGCTCACGGGACGGCTGCGCGATCATCGTCCAGCTCAAAGACAGCGGAAGGATCCTGGGCGGCCACGCCCTCCTGCTCGGCGACGAGTAGGGCGCCTATTCACGAAAAAGCGTGGGCATCGGACACGGAGCCGGGCCCGCCGATGTCCGCGCGTGACCCAAAGCGGACACTACTCTAGTTCTCAGAATACGCCGCATCGACCGGCTCAGACCGAAGCCAGCACCGGCATGACCAAAGGATTGCCCCTGACGGGAGATGATGACGGGAGAGGTGCACTCGGAACGCGGCCCCAGCCGCCATCTCCCATGCGACCTCGGCCATCTGGCTCGCCATCACGCACCGCCGGCACCATCATGGCCATCAGACGCGAGAGAATTGCGCTTCGGACGAGTTCGCGTCACAATCAACTCGACCGGAGGAGCCCATATTGGGAATCCCAGGTTACATAGAAGCCGGCTAAATCATTGGGAGCTGAGCAACCTCCGAGGTGACAACATTGCGCCGGGAGGAACCGAAGTGCTCGATCTTGAGGAGAAGTTTCGGCGTTATCCTCTGACTTTCGGTCGGACCCCGATCGAGAGGCTGGCGCGCCTATCGGAGTATTTGGGCGGCAGAGTCGAGATCTACGCCAAGCGGGAGGACTGCAACAGCGGCTTGGCGTTCGGCGGAAACAAGATCCGTAAGCTCGAATACCTGATCCCAGACGCCATCGCTCAGAACTGCGACACGCTGGTCACGATTGGGGGCGTGCAGTCCAACCACACCCGGCAAGTCGCCGCGGTCGCCGCGAAGATCGGTATGAAATGCCGCCTTGTCCAGGAAAGCTGGACGAATTGGAACGACAGTGTCTACGATCGGGTCGGCAATATCTTGATGTCCCGGATCCTGGGAGCGGAAATCGAGTTCTGTAGCGACGGCTTCGACATCGGCATCCGCAGGAGCTGGGAGGCGGCAATGGAGGATGTGCGGCGTCGGGGCGGCAAGCCCTATGCCATCCCGGCCGGTGCATCGGACCACCCGCTCGGCGGACTGGGCTTCGTCGGCTTCGCCGAAGAGGTCCGTCAGCAAGAGGCGGAGATGGGCTTCACGTTCGACCATATCGTCGTCTGCTCCGTGACCGGCTCCACGCAGGCCGGCATGGTGGTCGGCTTCGCGGCGGACGGCCGGGCGCGACGCGTGCTCGGCATAGACGCCTCGGCCGCCCCCGAACGGACACACGCCCAGATCCTCCGTATCGCCCAAAACACCGCCGAGAAGGTCGGTTTAGGCAAAGAGATCACAGCCGAAGATGTCGTGCTGAACAGCAGCTACGCATATCCGGAATATGGCGTGCCCTCGGATGAAACCGTCGAGGCCATTCGGCTCTGCGCTCGTCTCGAGGGGATGATGACCGACCCGGTCTACGAAGGGAAATCGATGCAGGGCATGATCGACCTCGTCAAGAAAGACGCGTTCCCCACGGGCTCGAAGATCCTCTACGCGCATCTCGGCGGCGTGCCTGCGATCAACGGCTACAGTTCCCTCTTCCGTGACGGCTGATCGGACATCTCGCCCGGTCGGAGCTCCGCGCCCCAACACAAGCCGACGTCAAAACCGAGTTTAGCTGGAGGATAGCCATGTCAGTCACCGCAACGCACGACGTCAGCGGCCATATCGGCGTGCTCGGGAAGTTCATCGAAGTGGTGCCAGGCGTCGAGCTTCATTACTGGGACGTCGGCGAGGGGACGCCGCTGCTCTTCGTTCCGGGCTGGACCTTCACCGCCGACGTCTTCGTCCACCAGCTGAAAGGCCTGTCCGAGGATCATCGAGTGATCGCGATCGATCCCCGCAGCCAGGGACGATCGACGACGACCGCAGGCGGCAACGAGTACGCGACCCATTCCGCGGATCTGAAGACCTTCATCGAGGCGCTGGACCTCAACGATGTGGTCCTCATCGGCTGGTCGGCGGGGGCGGCGGAGACCTGGGGTTATGTCAGGCTTGCCGGGCTCGATCGGGTCAAGGCTCATGTCTGCATCGATCTTCCGCCGAGATGCCTGTCACGGAACGAAGACACGGACTGGGTCGAGGGGACGCTGACAGACATCTCGGGCGCCGTGATGACGATGACAACGAGAGCCACACTCCGCGAATTTGTAAAATACTATGCAGAGAACGTGATGGTGCAGCGGGAGCTGTCGCCGGAAGACCTCGACTGGATCATCGGGCAATCGGAGAGGACGCCGGATTGGGCGGCGCTCAGTCTTTTCTCTTACCTTATGTTCACGGACTACCAGCCGGAGGTTACGCTGCTCGATGGAAATCGTCCGTCGCTGTTCGTGATCGCGGAAGGGTGGGCGGACAAGGCCAAGCCCTATATCCAAAAACGGTGGAATAATACCCGGATCGAAGTGCTCGGCGGGCACATGATGTTCTGGGAGCATCCGGAGCCGTTCAACGCCATCATACGGAGATTTCTTGCCGACATTTGACGATTGCGGTTTTAAATGCTCTTGCATGTTTTTCATGCAAGCACGGCTGAGTAAACAGTTTCATTGACATGAATCAACTGCAGGCGGCTTCCACGGCGGTCAGGCTAAAGTCCAGTCGTGCGGCCGACAGATCATCTTATGTCTGCTCTTGGCTACGAGCGGACATGAGCGGCGCAAGCCGAAAGCCCAACCAAGCCGACTCATAGACGCACGCGCCAGTAGCTACACGCGCAACCCCGACAGTGCTCTCTTTGAGACGACCCCCGTTTGAAACGGCCCCCGCTTGCAACCGCCCCCGTGAGGGAACCGTCCGCGCGCCGGTTCCCTTAACCTCTTCAGGAATCGAAGCTCCGGGTCATGACCTGGGCGAGACGCCGCGCCACCCGAGCCCATGGGGCGGCGCGGCCCCACCCGCCGGCGAAGACGAAATCGGAGAGCGGAGTTCTCCGCATGGTTTCGAGCAAGATGCTTTGGATGCCACGGGTTCTTGCCATCCCACCGCGAAAAGAGTACGATCCTTCCGCAAGGGGCAGCTTAACTCTCCTTGCTACAATAGTTTTCAAGCACCAACCGAGCGGGCCTCATGTTTTGGCGCCAATTGGCCAAGTGAGGGGCCGTCTTTAGGTTCTGGTCGCTGAAAGAATCGTCGGGGAAGGCAATCTCGGGAGTGGTTGCCCCTGACCCCCCCGCGTTTGAGATATATCCGTTGTGTCTTCGAGAAAACCGAAGTCACGCGGTTGCGTGAGCTGTGGCAGATGCGCTGTTGCGTATCCGCATCGGTCCCTTCACGGGAGGCCGCTGAGTTTTTAGGACAACATTATGGGGAGATGTTTTGTATGAAAAATTATGGGGAGGTGTTTTGTATGAAAAAAATCAGAGTGGCCGTCGCCGGTGTCGGCAACTGCGCGAGTTCCCTTGTCCAGGGTCTGGAATACTACAAGGGACGGAACGAGGGAGTGTTTGTCGGCCTCATGCACGCCAGGATCGGTGATTGGGGGCCGAGCGACATCGAGATCGTGGCCGCCTTTGATATCGACCGCCGCAAGGTGGGCAAACGGGTGGAAGAAGCGATTTTCGCCAAACCCAACTGCACCAAGGTCTTTCAGGGCGCCCTGCCAGTATCCGACGTCGTGGTGCGGATGGGGCCGGTTCTCGACGGTGTGGCGCCGCACATGGCCGACTATCCCGATGACGAGGCTTTCCGGCCCTC
>JAPUJA010000350.1 GCA_027296525.1 Pseudomonadota bacterium
TGGAGAATTACGGCGTGGAGGAATCAAAAATTCGGAATGTCTACGTCGATGATCCATACGGTAGCGATGTTGAGCAGTACATGAAATGCGCGAACGCCATTAGCAAGCGCCTCGCCGAAGTCGAGTTCACAAAGAATTCAAACTGAGGCACTACCGAAGCCCTCTGGCGTCTGGACGCGACCGGGGGGCGCGGCTAAGCTGGCGGCCTTAAGAAACCCGGTTCCTTCGTTGAGCCCTTCGCCGAATGAGCCCTTCGCCCAAACCCTTCGCCCGAAAGAGGCCCCATGCGCCCCTCCGGCCGCGCGCCCAACGAGCTGCGCCCGATTGAACTCAAGCCCGGGGGCAACCCCTACGCCGAAGGCTCGTGCGAGGTCCTCTTCGGGCAAACCCACCTGCTCTGCACCGCGAGCGTCGAGACCCGGGTGCCGCCTTTCTTGCGGAACAGCGGCACCGGCTGGGTCACCGCCGAATACGGCATGCTGCCGCGTGCGACCCACAGCCGGGGGGCGCGCGAGGCGGCGCGCGGGCGCCAATCGGGGCGCACCCACGAGATCCAGCGGCTGATCGGCCGCTCGCTCCGCGCCGTCACCGACCTTGCGGCCTTCGGCGAGCGCCAAATCACCGTCGACTGCGACGTCCTGCAGGCCGACGGTGGCACGCGCACGGCGGCGATCACGGGCGCCTATGTCGCGCTCCACTTCGCCTTCGAACATTTACGCGCCAAGGGCGAAATCGCTGAGATCCCTTTGATCGACAGCGTCGCGGCGGTCTCCTGCGGGATCGTCGGCGGGGTGCCCCTGCTCGACCTCGACTATGACGAGGACAGCGCGGCCGAGACCGACGCCAACTTCGTGATGACCGGAACCGGCGGCATCGTCGAGATCCAGGGCACCGCCGAAGGCGCGCCTTTCAGCGAGCCGGCGTTCCTCGAGATGCTCGCGCTCGCGCGCGGCGCGATCGTGCGCCTCGGCCAGCTTCAGCGAGACGCGATCGCGAACGGCGCGTGAGAGTGGCGCGGCCCCTGACCGCCGAGAGGCTCGTCATCGCAAGCCACAATGCGGGCAAGGTCGCCGAGTTCCGCGCGCTCTTGGAACCCTTGGGCATCGAGGCGCTCTCAGGCGCAGCACTCGGTCTCGATGAGCCCGAGGAGACCGGCGGGAGCTTTCGTGCCAACGCCGAGATCAAGGCCCGGGCCGCGGCGGCGGGCTCCGCATTCCCGGCGCTCGCGGATGATTCAGGGCTCGTCGTGCCCGCGCTCGAGGGCGCCCCCGGGATCCGCTCGGCCCGGTGGGCGGGGCCTGAGAAAGACTTCCGGCGCGCGATCAAGCGGGTCGAGGACGCGCTTCGGGAACGGGGATGCGCGCCCGAAGGCGCACCCGCCTCCTTCGTCGCCGCGCTCAGCCTCTGCTGGCCCGACGGCCATTGCGAGAGCTTCGAGGGCAGGGTCGATGGCCGGCTCACCTTTCCGCCCCGGGGCGAGAAAGGCTTCGGCTACGATCCGATCTTTATCCCCGAGGGCTCGACGATTACCTTCGGCGAGATGAGCCCAGAGAACAAGCACGCCATCAGCCACCGCGCCCGGGCCTTCGAGCGCATGATCGCGGCCGGCTTCGCAGGGTCCAAGGCGGGCGGGCCGTGAACGGGCGGGCCGTGAACGGACCCCTCGCGCTTTACGTCCATTGGCCGTTCTGCCTTTCCAAATGCCCTTATTGCGACTTCAACAGCCATGTCGGCGAGGACATCGACCAGGCGCGCTGGCGGCGCGCGTTCCTTAGCGAGCTCGACCATCTGGCCCACCAGGTTCCCGACCGCCGCCTCGCGAGCCTTTATTTCGGCGGCGGCACGCCCTCGCTCATGGCGCCGGCCACGGTCGAGGCCGTCATCGGCCGAGCGCACGAGCACTGGCCCGCGCACGGGGATCTGGAGGTGACGCTGGAGGCCAACCCGAGCTCGGCCGAGGCGCGGAGATTTCGGGATTTCCGAAGCGCGGGCGTCGAGCGCCTCTCGCTCGGCGTGCAAGCGCTCGACGACGACGCGCTTCGCTTCCTCGGGCGCGGCCACGACCGGAGCCAAGCGCTCGCCGCACTCGACGCCGCCAAGCGGATCTTTCCGCGCGTCTCCTTCGACCTGATCTACGCCCGGCCCGATCAGACGGCCGGGGCCTGGCGGCGCGAGCTCGACGAAGCGCTGACCTTGGCTCGCGGCCATCTTTCGCTCTATCAACTCACCATCGAGAAGGGCACGCCCTTTTACGCCGCGGCGCGCGCCGGACGCCTGACCTTGCCCGAGCCGGACAGCCTGGCGACGCTCTTCGAGATCACGCAGGAGCGCCTGGAGGCCGCCGGGCTTCGCGCCTACGAGGTCTCGAGCCACGCCGAGGCCGGCGAGGAGTGCCGGCACAATCTCACCTACTGGCGCTACGAAGACTATGCGGGCATCGGCCCCGGCGCCCACGGAAGGCTCCGCCTCGACGGAACGATCGTCGCCACGCGCCGACGGTCACGGCCCGAGGACTGGCTCGCCGCGGTCGAAGCCGACGGCCACGGCGCCATCGAAGAGACCCCGATCGGGCCTGACAGGGCCGTCGCCGAGGCGGCGATGATGGGCCTCAGGACGGCGGAGGGACTAAGCGCTGAGCGTTTCGAACGGCGCACGGGGCGCGCGTTCGAAGACGCGTTCGAGCGCAAGGCCTTGGGAACGCTCATCGAGGGCGGTTATCTCGTTCTGGATGGAAAAGGCTTGCGCGCCACCCCCGCCGGCCGGCGCGTGCTGAACGCCGTGCTCGCCCGCCTTATCGCCTAGCGCACGGCGCCGGGGCCTAGCGCACGGCGCGCCGGCTTCGGCTTAAGGTCCGGTCACACGGAAGCCCACCGGCGCCTCGCTCACGACCGCGGTCCCGCCTTGGGGCAGAATCTCGAGAACCGCGAGCCCGCGTTCCGCGAGCCCGTCCGTGCCGAAGCGGAAAATGCCGTCGACGCCGGCGAACCCGCTGGGCGCGCGCAGGGCCGCCGCGCTGTAATCGGCGCCGCCGGCGAAACGGCCGAGCACCGCCGCGACCGCGGTCGCGTCGTAGGCGAGCGTCGCGAGGCGGAGCGGCGGATGCCCATAGGTGGCGGTGTAGCGATCGACGAACCCTTCGCGGTTGGCGGGCGTCGCGCTCACGAACCAGCCGCCGACGAGGTTCGGTTCCTCGAGGGCCGCCGGGTCATCCCAGAGCCCGGTGCCGAGCAGGCGGACCTTGACGGGGTCGATGTCATAATAGGGGATGAGCGGCGCCACGGTCTTGAGGCCGTGGCCGCCGTCCGCCAAGAGAAGCGCGTCGAAGGGCGGGTCCCCGAGCGTATCCAGACCCTTCAGGCGCGCGAGCGCCCGGCGCGAGACCTCATCGTCCTTCTGTCTGAGCTCCTTTCTCTCCGCCAGCAGCGCCTGGTGGCGCCGGTCGTAATCGGCGATGCGGCGGACGACCTCGGCGGCATCGCCGCCGTCCGGCTGATAGAACCCGACGCCAGCGACCGTGGCGCCGAGCTCTTCGACCACGCTGATCATCTGCTGGGTAACGGCACGCCCATAGGCGTTGCTCGGCGCGAGCGCGGCGAAGCGGTCAGCCCCTTGTTGCCAGGCGAACTCGACGACCCGCTCGACCTGCTGGCGGGAGGTGAAGCCGATGAGATAGATGCCTTCCTCGGCCGCGCGCGGATCGGTCGAAAAGGCCACGACGTTGACGCCCGCCTGCTGCGCCATCGGCGCGATGGCCCGGACCTCCTCGCTGAAGAGCGGTCCGATGATGAGCTCGGCGCCTTCGGCGATCACGTCCTGGGCCGCGCGCGTGGCCCCGCCGGGCGAGCCGCCGGTATCGCGCGGCATGAGCACGAGGTTGTCGGCGCCAATGTCGAAGAGCGCGAGCTGAGCGGCCTCGAGCAGCGCGATGCCCTCGGCCTGGCCGCGCCCGGTCAGGGGCAGAAGAAGCCCGACCTTGACAGGCAGCGGGCCGAACACGCCGAGCGTTTCACGGGGAAGCTCGGGCACGGTCGGGGTGAGCACCGCGATCTCGACCTCTTTTTCCTCGATCACGGGCTCCGGGACCTCGCGCGGCGTCTCGAGCACGCTCGCGAGCGCTTCGAGATCGGGGGCCAGGCGTTGCGCCTCCTCCGTTCGGCTCGGTAAGCTCGCCTCGTCCGCGCACGCGGCCAAAAGCAAAAGGATGATGACCCCCCATGGCGCGGCAAAAGCCTTCAGGACCGGGAAAGAACGCCGCGAACGCCCCGCGAAGGCGAGCCCGGCACGTACAGACGAGAAAGACACCGCAACCCTCCGCACCTGATCGAGAGTTCCAGGCTAGCGGGTGGTCCGGCCCAAGTAAACCGGCCGAGCCCGGTCTCTACATCGTCGCCACCCCGATCGGCAACGCCCGCGACATAACCTTGCGCGCCCTCGACCTCCTCGCCGGGACCGATGCCATCCTGTGCGAAGACACCCGCCGAACGGGCAAGCTCCTCGCCATCTACGGCATTCGCCGGCCGATGATTTCCTATCACGAGCACAACGCGCCGCGCGTGCGCCCCGGACTCGTCCGGCGCCTCAAGGCGGGGGCCTCGCTTGCCCTCGTCTCCGATCCGGGCTACAAGCTCGTGCGCGCCAGCCTCGCGGCCGGGGTCCCGGTCAGGCCCGTGCCGGGCGCCTCGGCGCCGATCGCGGCGCTCAGCGTCTCCGGCCTTCCAACCGACCGATTCCTGTTCGCGGGCTTCCTGCCCGCGCGCGGGCCCGCCCGGCGGAAGGCGCTTGGTCGGCTCGCCACGCTCGAGAGCACGCTCGTTCTGTTCGAGACGGCCCGGCGGCTGCCGGCCACGCTTTCCGACATGGCCGAGCTTTTGGGCCCCCGGGAGGCGGCGATCGCGCGCGAGCTCACCAAGCAGTTCGAAGAGGTCCGGCGGGGAACCCTCGAGCATCTCGCCGCCCATTACGCCGGGGCGCAGGCGCCCAAAGGCGAGATCGTGATCGTGGTCGCGCCGCCTGAGGAAGCCCCCGCCGCCTCTTGGGACGAGGTGCGCATCGACGCGGCGCTCGGCGAGGCCCTCGCCCATATGGGCACGAAGGAGGCCGCGGCGCGCCTCAGCACCGAGACCGGCCTCTCCCGGCGGGCGCTCTACCGGCGCGCGATCACGCTCAAGGACGCGCTCAAGGAGGAGG
>JAPUJA010000351.1 GCA_027296525.1 Pseudomonadota bacterium
AGCGCCGGCCTGTCACGCCGGAGGCCGCGGGTTCGAGTCCCGTCACTCCCGCCATCTTCAGGCACGCTCGCTTGGGCGCAAGCTAGGTCCCGGGGGGCGAGCGGCTCGATTTTTCTGGTCTTTGGCGGGGACAGAGCTAGATTTTAAGCCGACGGGTTAAGGCCGGTTAGAGATATCCGTGCCTCGAGGGCCGGTCGTGACCGGGCAGACGGGGTGGCGGGGGTGAGGTGCAGATGGACGGCATTCTTTCGGAATACCTTCCAATCCTAATTTTCCTTGGAATTGCCGCCGTCGTGGCCGTGCTCGCGGTTGTCGCCTCCTACGTCGTCGCCCCCCAAAGGCCTGATGCGGAAAAGCTTTCCGCCTATGAGTGTGGCTTCGAATCGTTCGGCGACACGCGCAACAAGTACGACGTTCGTTTCTAACTGGTCGCGATCCTTTTCATCATCTTCGATCTCGAGGTCGCCTTCCTGTTTCCCTGGGCGGTCTCGTTCAGCGGCCTTGGGATGCTCGGTTTCTGGTCGATGATGGTCTTTCTCGCCCTTCTGACCATCGGCTTCGTCTATGAGTGGAAGAAAGGGGCTCTGGAATGGGAGTAGACACGGCCGCCGGGGCTCCCGGGTCGGCGCAGGCACTTGAGCGGGATCCGGTGCTCACGCGCGCGGTCGGCGAGTTCAACGACCGCGGCTTCCTGGTCGCGAGCCTGGATCGGCTCGTCAATTGGGCGCGGGCGGGGTCCCTATGGCCCATGACGTTCGGGCTCGCCTGCTGCGCGATCGAGATGATGCACACGGCGGCGTCCCGCTACGATCTTGACCGTTTCGGCGTCGTGTTCCGCCCAAGCCCGCGCCAGTCGGACGTCATGATCGTCGCCGGCACGCTCTGCAACAAGATGGCGCCGGCTCTGCGCAAGGTCTATGACCAGATGGCGGAGCCGCGCTGGGTGATCTCGATGGGCAGCTGCGCCAACGGCGGCGGCTACTACCACTACTCCTATTCCGTGACTCGCGGCTGCGATCGGATTGTGCCGGTGGACATTTATGTGCCCGGCTGCCCGCCGACGGCCGAGGCCCTCCTCTACGGCATTCTGCAACTTCAGAAAAAGATCCGGCGGACGGGCACCATCGCCCGGTGACTCCAGGGTCGTCCCGCAAGGGCATTCTATGGATCAGGCCTTGAAAGACCTCGGTGAGTATATTGCGAGCGCGGGCTCGGACGCCGTCGCCGCGACCGAGATTGCCTACGGCGAGCTCATGATCACGGCCCGCGCCGAAAGCATAACCCGCCTGCTCACCTTCCTGCGCGAAGACGGGAACTGCAAGTTCGAGGTGCTCGTCGATCTGTGCGGCGTGGATTACCCGGAGCGGGAAAAGCGTTTCGAGGTCGTCTACAATCTCTTGAGCCTGAGCCACAACCAGAGGATTCGCGTCAAGGTGCCGTTGGGCGAAGGCGAGCCCGTGCCCTCGGTCGCATCGGTTTACAGCACGGCCGGATGGTTCGAGCGCGAAACCTGGGACCTCTTCGGAATCTATTTCTCGAATCACCCCGATTTGCGCCGGATTCTCACGGATTACGGGTTCGAGGGGCATCCGCTGCGCAAGGACTTTCCGCTCACCGGGTTCGTTGAGCCCCGCTACGACGACGAACAGAAGCGTGTCGTTTACGAGCCCGTGAAATTGACGCAGGAATTTCGCCGCTTTGATTTCTTGAGCCCGTGGGAAGGAACGAAATACGTCCTGCCCGGGGATGAAAAGGCCGAGTCGGACGAGCCCCAATGACCGACGTCGAAATCAAGAATTACACGGTCAATTTTGGTCCGCAGCATCCCGCGGCGCACGGGGTGTTGCGTCTCGTTCTCGAGATGGACGGCGAGATCATCGAGCGCGCCGATCCGCATATCGGTCTGCTCCATCGGGGCACCGAGAAACTCATCGAATACAAGACCTATATGCAAGCCGTGCCCTATTTTGACCGGCTCGATTACGTCGCGCCGATGAATCAGGAGCACGCTTTCGCGCTCGCGACGGAGAAGCTCTTGGGCTGCGGAGTGCCCAAGCGTGCGCAATACATCCGGGTTCTGTTCGCGGAAATCTCCCGGATACTCAGTCATCTGCTCGCCCTCGCCACCATGGCGCTCGACGTGGGCGCCATGACGCCGTTTCTCTGGATGTTCGAAGAGCGCGAGAAGCTCATGGAGTTCTACGAGCGGACCTCGGGCGCGCGCCTTCACGCCGCCTATTTCCGTCCCGGCGGCGTCGCGCGCGATCTTCCCGAGGACCTGGCCCCGGATATCCAAGAGTTCATTGAAAACTTCCCCAAGGTGATCGACGACGTCGAGACGCTCCTGAATGACAATCGCATCTTCAAGCAGCGGCTCGTGGATATCGGTTTTGCCACGCCCGAGCAGGCCATGGACTGGGGCTTTACGGGGCCGATGCTGCGGGCCTCGGGCATCGCCTGGGACCTGCGCAAGGCGCAGCCCTATGACGTCTACAGGCAGATGGATTTCGCCATCCCCGTCGGCAAGAACGGCGACTGCTTCGATCGTTACCTGATCCGCAT
>JAPUJA010000352.1 GCA_027296525.1 Pseudomonadota bacterium
ACCGGGGAGCGTAACCGATCCTGCGCCGCCCGCGTCATCGAACACGACGATGCTCTTCAAGACATCGTCCACCTGCTCGAGAGGCACCGTGAGCGTAAGCTCTTCGGTGCCATCGACGGTGGTTCGGTACTCGAAATAGCCGACGCCTGCGCTCGAGAGCATGACGCGCTCGAGCTTGAGCCCCTCGGCGGCGTATCCCGCTGTCGCGTAAAAGAGCCAAGAGAGGCCGAGGAGGATCAGATATCCGAAGACCCAGAGCGCCCGATGCGGATGAACTATCGCCAATGTCGCCTCCACTGCGTTATTCGGAGCCGAGCCTCGCGGCCAGATGTTGCCTGTCCGGCGAACGCCGTCATTCGACAGGGGCTCATCGGCCGACGATCGACCCGCCGCGGGCCCGTCGGCCGACGAGCCCCGGATGTTGGGGTAATTTCAAGAGAATTGGACGCCGTCTCGGCGCGATCCTTGCCCGCGATCCTTCCCTATTTATCCCCGGCAACGCGCGCGCTGCCGACGCTGCCTTCACGCCATATCTGACTGCTCTTGCACTTCCGGCAGATCCGGTTGTGGCGTCCTTCGGACACGAATTTCTTGCTGCACATGAGGCAGCGGCGCGGGAGCATCGGCCCCATCACGGGCTTCGGTTTTGAAAATTTCGCCACGGCGCTTTTCTCGGGTCGTTTTGCTCAATTATAACCCACTGTAGGGCCGAAAGGTGGCGAAAAGAGGGCGATCCCTCGCGCCCGGCCCGCACGGCGGGTGGTAAGGCGTTAACGATAGGGCTTGGGCGCGCTTCGACCCGCTCAGGGAAGCCGATGATAAGGGCATCGGACGGCGAACGACCTCGGGCTCCATTTGCCAAGATGTCCCGTGCGGGCTGGAGCTCGCCGAAGGATCCGCCCTCGACTCGCCCTGCCGCGGCGGTCATTGTCGCCGGGGCGCGAACCTATCCTAGGATGCTTAAGAGCCGCGCAGGCGACGCGCGAGGGGAGGCGACGATGGCAAAACCCGAGGTTCCGATCGAGGTTGATTCCAAGACGGGGGTCTGGAGCACCGACGGCCTGCCGATGATGTACATCCCGCGGCATTTCTTCGTGAACAATCACAAGGCGGTGGAAGAGGCCCTCGGGGTCGAGGCCTATGCCGCCGGGCTCTATGACGCCGGTTATCGTTCGGCCTATTTCTGGTGCGAGAAGGAGGCGGCGACCCACGGGCTTTCCGGCATTGACGTCTTCCGTCATTACATGAAGCGCATCTCGCAACGGGGCTGGGGCCAATTCACGGTGCTCGAGGCCGACCCGTCGACGGGGCGGGCGCGGGTGCAGGTCGATCATTCCGTGTTCGTGCTTGAATATGGCACGAACGCCGGGCGCAAGGTCTGTTACATGTACACCGGCTGGCTTTCCGGCGCGCTCGAATGGGTGGGGGAGAATCTCGGCCACAACTACAAACTCACCTGCGCCGAGAGAGCCTGCGCGGCCGACGGGCGTTCGGATCACTGTCTGTTGGGGGTCACGCCCGCCTGATGGCGCAAGGGCCGCGGCTTCGCCCTTTCGTCAATCGGTTAAAGATCTTTTCGCCGTTCCCACTTAACGACGCGCCAATTATTTTCGCGCGCGAGAGCCTTTAACTTTTCGTTGGGATTCACCGCGACGGCTTGCCCCACCTTTTCGAAAATCTGGATATCCGAAATGCTGTCGCCGTAATACACGGCGCAACGAAAGTCTATGCCGCGATCCCGGCAGTATTGGAGCCCGCGTTTCAATTTACCGTCCCGAATGCAAAAAAGCCCAACGATTCTTCCTGTATACGTGCCGTCTTCGAGCTCCAGTTCGGTACAGGCCACATCGGAAAGACCGAGCGCCGCGGCTATTGGTGTCACCATGACCCGGGTTGATCCCGAAAGCATTACGACTGGGATACCCCGGTCTTTCCACATTTCAATTTCCATCCGCGCATGTGGATAGATTTTGTCGCTTATATATTTTTGAAAATTATCACGCGCCAGCGATTCCATGCGATCGGGAGTTTGACCGATAAATTCACGCAGGATGAATTCCAGGTGCTCTTTTTCCGGCGTTTGGCCCGCCGCGTGGAGGTCAACATAGTGTTGTTGTTTTGCACGATGCTCTTCGGGAACCATTCCCAGGTCAGCGAGCATATTCTTCCATGTCAGTTCGCAATCCGTGTCGATCAATGTGTGATCGCAATCAAAAAAAACAATGTCAGGTTGATCTATTCTCATTGGCTTCGAAGCCCATCGTGCACGGCACCGATTTCATGTTGGTTCTCATGGCGTGTAAGTTTCATCGCCACGCCCGGTTCATCGATCAGATCGCCAGACGATTGATAAATTCATCAAATTCATCGTCCGGTAGTTCGACCGTGTGGCAATTCTCAGGAAACCTTCCGTTTTCAACGTCTTCTCGATATTCTCTGTAGGCGGCGGCCCGCTCGAGGTCGCTCTGGCCGACGGGTGATCCTCGAGCCGGGGTGATCTTAAGGCCTTGAGCGCAGGAGGGACCGGCGCGCGCTTTAAGCCTTCTTGCGCCGGGCGACGGCCTCGGCGAGGGTGCAGAGGATCTCGTACATCATCGTCGCGCCCACGAGCGCGGTGTTGCCCGATGGGTCAAGCGGCGGCGCGACCTCGACGACGTCGCCGCCCACGAGCTCGAGACCGCGAAGACCGCGCAGCAGGGCTTGCGCCTCGATCGTGGTGATGCCGCCGACCTCGGGCGTGCCCGTGCCCGGGGCGTAGACCGGATCGAGCCCGTCCACGTCGAATGAGATGTAGGTCGGGCCGTCGCCCACGACGCGCCGCGCCTCGGCGATCACGGCCTCGACCCCCATCTTCGTGAACTCCTCCATGAAGATCACGCGCATGCCGTTCTCGATCGAGAAGCCCCAGCCCTCTTCGGTGTTCTGGGCGCCGCGGATGCCGATCTGCACGGCGCGCTTCGGATCGAGCAGACCCTCCTCGACGGCGCGCCGGAAGGGCGCCCCGTGGGTGAATTTCGAGCCCAGGAATTCGTCCCAGGTGTCCGTGTGGGCGTCCACATGCACCATGCCGATGGGCCGATCGGCCGCGATCGCGCGGAAGATGGGGAGTGTGATCGAATGATCGCCGCCCGCGCTCAAGGGCGCGGCCCCGGCGCCATGGATGCGCTCGAAGAATTCCGTGATGTCGTCGAGGCTCTTCTCCAGATGGAAGCCATGCTTGATGATCGCGTCGCCCACATCGGCGACGCGGCAGAGCTCGTAGGGGTTCACGCGGGTCACATGGTGGATCGAGCGCATGAAGCTCGACATGTTGCGAATCTCGCGGGGCCCGTGGCGCGCGCCGGGGCGGTGGGTGACCGCGGAGTCGAACGGCACGCCTGAGAGCGCGATATCGAGCCCGGTGGGGTCGCGCTGGAGCGGCGCGCGCATGAAGGTCGCGATGTCCGTGTAACGCGGCGCGTGCATGGGATTGTAATCGTCGCTCGTCGACAATCCTGGATCGTCCGCCTTATCGTTCATCGCGCCGCCTCCCTTGAAATCAGCCGAGCGCCCCTTGCTGGGACGGGCCATCTTCGACCGAGCGGCTCTGGGAGTCCAGGCCGGAGCGGGGACCGGGCCGGCGCGCCCGCTCAACGGTGACGGGCGAGGAAGCGGGCGGTCGCCTCGATCACGGCCTCAGGATGGGCGTGATGCGGCGCGTGGCTGTCGCCGGCGAGGAGCAGCCTTTCGCAAGGGCCGGCGGCCTGATGCTCGATCGTGTCGAGCTGCGCCGTGCTTCCATAGGGATCGCCTTCGCACTGGATGAGAAGCGCGGGCGAGCTGACACGGGGCAGGAACGCCTCGATGTTCCAGTCGCGAAACTCGGGCGCGAGCCAGATGTCGTTCCATCCCCAGAAGGCGTTGTCGGGGTCCCGGTGGTAGCGGCCAAGCTTGGCCGGCAAATCCGTCGTCTCATAGAGCGTCTTCGCTTTTTTGATGCCGACGATCGCCACCTCCTCGACGAAGGCGTGGGGCGCTTCGAGGATGAGCCCGGCGGGGCTGGGCTCGCGGCCTCCGGCATAGATGAGCGCGATCGAGGCGCCGTCGCTGTGGCCGAAGAGGTAGAACGGCGGCTCGATCTCGAAATGCGCGATCAGTCGCGGGAGCGTTTTCTCGGCCTCGAGATGCATGTAGTCCGCCCGGCGCTTGCCCTCGAGGGCTGAGGAGTCGCCATAGCCGTAACGGCTGTAGAGCAGGAGGCCCGCGCCCGTCGCTTCGGCGAGCCGCAAAGGGAAGTCCCGCCACATCGCGATGCTCCCCAAGCCCTCATGCAGCAGGATGATCGTCGGCGCCTTGCCCGGCGCCGGGCCGATCCAGAGGCTGTCGATCCGCCTCCCGTCGATCTCTATTTGGGCCATGTCGGCTCTTTCGCGCCCGCGGCGGACCCGGCCTTCACCTATCGCCTCCCGACGATCCCCCGTCCGGTGGTGTCCCCCCTCAGGCAGATGATCGCAAGAAAAAAAGCGGCGCCCGATGGCGCCCTTTGCGTCTTTAGGGACGGAGGTTAAGGGGAGGCGAGCCGGGTTTGGCCGCGCGGGCGAGGCTTCGTCCGCCAGGATAACCGTGCGCGTGCCCGAGGCCCGATCGTGGAACGTCTCAAGCCCGCCGAGGCTGTTCATTCCCGGCAGGTCGATCGAGAGCACCGCGACGTCCAGATGGTCTTTCGTGGAGGCCAGACTGAGAGCCTGATCGAAATTCGAGGCGCCGCAAATCTCGGTGTCCGCGGTCATGCTCTTGAGATAAATCGTCAGGGCGTCGCGGAAGAGCTTGTGGTGATCGGCGAGGAGCAGACGCATGCGTCCAATCCGAAGAAGATGAGCGAAGTCTTTAATCGCCCACCGTGATTACTTCTTTAGGGAGAACCGGTTGACGGTTGGTTAAGGAGGATGCGAAGCGCCCTCAGGCGAGGCTCTTGGACGCGATCTCGTAGAGGTCCTTGGAGATGCCCTCGGTGCCGACGACGCGCTCGAGCTCGGCCCTCATGAGCGCCTGTCGCGCCGTGTCGAACTTGCGCCAGCGCCCGATGGGCGAGACCGTGCGCGCCGCCACCTGGGGGTTGAGCCGGTCGAGTTCGAGCACCTGATCGGCGAGAAAGCGATAGCCCGCGCCGCTCGCGTTGTGAAAACGCACCCGGTTGGCGAAGGCGAAGGCACTGACGAGCGCGCGAAACCGGTTCGGGTTTCGGTTCGTGAAATCCGCATGGCGGGCGAGCTCCTCGACCCGGGCGAGCGTGTCCTCGCGCCGCGACATGGCTTGAATCGTGAACCATTTGTCGAGAACGAGAGGATCGTCCCGCCATTTCTCGTAGAAAGCGGCGAGTGCCTCGTCGCGCTCGGGCCTGTCGGTGTCGGCGAGCAGCCTCAACGCGCTCACCGCATCGGTCATGTTCGCCGCCCGGTTGAATTGCCGGAAGCAGAGCGCGATTTCCGCCGGCCCCTCGAGCGCCATGAGGTAGTCGAGGCAGGTGTTTTTCAGGCGCCGCCGGCCCATCGCGTCGACGTCGATCCGGTGGCCGCCGTCGTCGGTGTGTTTTTTATAAAGTTCGGCGAAGCGTTCGTGCAGGGACTCCGCGACAGCCTTACGGGCAAACTCGCGGGCCGCGTGAATCGCATCGACATCGATGAGCTCGACGCATTCGCTCAAATAGTCCTCGGACGGGAGCGACAGCATCTCGGCGGCGAAGGCCGCATCGAGCGTACGCTCCGACAGGCTTGCCTCGATGGCCTCGGGAAAGCGGGGATCGAGGCTGAGCTCCTTGCCCGCGTGATGGTCGTCGATCAGGCCGCGGATGAGCTCGACGGCGTAGAGCTGCCCCGCCTCCCAGCGATTGAACGGGTTCTTGTCGCGCGTCATCAGGAATCGGAGATCGGCGTCGGAATAGTTGGCCTGAATCTTCACCGGCGCCGAGAAGTCCCGGAGCAGCGAGGGCACCGGCCGGGACGCGACATCGACGAAGCGAAAGACTTCTTCCTCTTCGCGAATGTCGAGGACGCGCGTGGTGGTGTTGGCGGCGCCGGTCTCGCCTTCGAGACGCAAGGGGAGCTCCCGGCCCTTGCCGTCCAGGAGCGCCACGGCCAACGGCAGATGGAACGGCTCTTTCGCCGATTGGCCCGGCGTCGGCGGGCAGGATTGGCGGCAGGTGAGTGTGAAGCTCCGCACGCCGGGGTCGTAATGGCTCTCGATGCTGAGTTCCGGGGTGCCGGCCTGGGCGTACCACCGGCGGAACTGCGTGAAGTCGACGCCGTTCGCGTCTTCCATCGCCGCGACGAAATCCTCGCAGGTCACGGCCTCGCCGTCGTGGCGCTCGAAATAGAGGTCCATCCCCTTGCGAAAACCCCGCTTGCCCACGAAGGTTCCGATCATGCGGATGATCTCGGCCCCCTTTTCATACACGGTCGGTGTGTAGAAGTTGTTGATCTCGATATAGGAGTCGGGGCGGATGGGATGGGCCGTGGGGCCCGCATCCTCGGGCCACTGGAGGGCTTTTAAGCGGCGCACATCGTCGATCCGTTCGACCGCGCGCGAGTTCATATCGCACGAGAATTCCTGATCCCGGAAGATCGTCAGGCCTTCTTTCAGGGTGAGCTGGAACCAATCGCGACAGGTCACGCGGTTTCCCGTCCAATTGTGGAAATACTCGTGCGCGATCACGCCCTCGATGTTGAGATAGTCCGTATCGGTCGCCGTTTCCGGATTCGCGAGCACGTAGCGCGCGTTGAAGACGTTGAGCCCCTTGTTTTCCATCGCACCCATGTTGAAGTCGGCAACCGCGACGATCATGAAGATGTCGAGGTCGTATTCACGCCCGAACGTCTCCTCGTCCCAGCGCATCGCCTTCTTGAGCGAGGCCATGGCGTGGTCGCATCGGTCGAGATTGCCGGGCTCGACATAGATGCGGAGTTTCACCTCGCGCCCGGACTGCGTGACGAAGCTGTCTTCGAGCATCACGAGGTTTCCGGCGACCAGCGCGAAAAGGTAGCTTGGCTTGGGGTGAGGGTCCTCCCAGCGGGCGAGATGGCGACCCTGCTCGAGATCGCGGCTCTCGACAAGGTTGCCGTTCGAGAGAAGCACCGGGTATTTCGCCTTGTCCGCCACGATCGTGGTCTCGTAACGGCTCAAGACGTCAGGCCGGTCGAGAAAATAGCCGATGCGGCGAAAGCCCTCCGCCTCGCATTGGGTGCAGAAGACGCCAGAGGATTTGTAGAGCCCTTCGAGAGAGGTGTTCTCCTGGGGCTTGATCTCGGTCTCGATCGCAAGCTCGAACGCGGCGGGGGGTGAGGGGATGGTCAGATTTTCATCGTCGATCGTGTAGTCCGACGGCGCCAGGGTGCGACCATCCAACGCGACCGATTTGAGATCGAGCTCACGGCCGGCGAGCACGAGCGGGCGATCTCCCGCCTCACGCCGTGTGAGGCTGAGCCGTGAAGCGACCCGGGTCGCCTCTTCGCCGAGTTCGAAGCGAAGGCTCAGCCGCTCGCAGCGATAGTCGGGCGGCCGGTAGTCCTTGCGGTAGATCGCCTGGTGTTCGTCCATCATCCTCTTCGGTCACGCGAGCGCCGGTCTCCCCTTGGTGGCGCCCGATTCCTCGATGATCGCCGGGATCCCCTCAGGATCGTGCGGCGCCATGATGTGGACGCCGGCGACGCCCGGTATCTCGCGGAACCGCTGGATCAGCTCGACGCAGATGCGCCGCCCTTCCGCGCGGGGCTCCGAGGCGGCTTCGAGGCGCTCGATGATCGCGTCCGGCACCTCGACCCCGTAGAGGTTCTCCCGCATCCAGCAGGCCGAGCGGGCCGAGGGGATGGGCCCGATGCCGATCAGGACGAAGAGCCTCTCGGTCAGGCCTTCGCCCCTGAGACGCCCGATATAGCGGGCCACCATCTCGGGATCGAAGCAGAACTGAGTCTGCACGAAATCGGCGCCGCAATCCGCCTTGGCGCGCAAGCCCTCCGGCCTCCAATCGGGAGGCGGATCGAGCGGGCTGTCGGCCACCCCGATGAAGAGCCGGGGCGGGGCCTCGAGCGCGCGGCCCGAGGGCAGAACGCCCTCGTCGCGCATCTGGGCCGCGGTCGAGATGAGCGCGCGCGTGTCCAGGTCGAAGACCGGCCTGGCGTCCGGCTGGTCGCCGGCGGAAGGATCATCGCCCCTGAGACACAGGATGTTCCGGATGCCGAGCGCCGAGGCGCCCATGAGGTCGGCCTGAAGGGCGAGGCGGTTGCGGTCGCGGCAGGTGAACTGGAGGATCGGCTCGATCCCTTCGGCCAGCAGGATCGCGGCCGCCGCCAGCGCCGACATGTGGCTCCGCGCGCCCGCGCCGTCGGTGACGTTCACGGCATCGGCCGCGCCCTTGAGAGGGGCCGCGCGCCCGACCATCGACGCGGCTTCGCCCGAAAGCGGCGGCACCGTCTCGGCCGTGACCGCGAAGGTGCCGGTCCGCAAGAGCCGCGCGAGCTTGCTCCCGGTCGGGCCGTTCCCGGTCGTGCCGTTCCCGGGATCGTTTTCCGCGTCAGGTGATGCCATGCACTTCGCGCCAGTTTTCCGGATAGAGCGTGTAGAAGATCACCGAGCGGCCGTCCGATTCATAGGCGATCTCGGTATTCTCCGGAATCCACAGCACGTCACCCGGTTCGCATTCGTACGTCTCGTCGCCGGCGCGCAGGCGGAAATGCCCTTCGAGGACGCAGATCACCTCGTCGTAGAGCAGCTTCCAAGGAATCGAGCAGTCCTCGAAGACCGCGATGCCGGCGCCCATGGTGGTCGTCGGATTGGGGCTCCGGCTTCCGAACAGCCGCGCGATCTCGGCCTTGCCGGGCGGGCCGCCATAGGCGTCGAAGGTCAGTTCGGAGCGTTTGACATGGCGAAGTTCACTCATTTTCCTTGCCCCCCTTTGGCATGCGGCGTCTGCCGCGCGTGGTTTCGATCGCCCCTCGAGGCCGGCGCGGAACAGGCGCCGTTTGGATTCTAATCGGGCATCTGCTGGCGGCGTCGGCGGTGACGGATGCTGTCGACGAGTTCATCCGGATCACCGTAGCCTTTGTAGTCATTGCCCGGGCTCGGCATCCGGGCGCCATCGAGCTCGGTGCCGGTCATGGTCGCGCCGACCAGGAGCGCGCCCGTCAGGTCGGCCTCGCCGAGCCGTGCGTTGTCGAGCTTCGCGTTGCTCAAGTCGGCATAGCTCAGATCGGCCTTACGCAGATCGGCTTCCTCTAAATACGCGCCGCGAAGCTGCGCCTCCCGAAGGACCGCGCCCTTGAGCGTCGCGCCCCGAAAGTCGCTTCCCGCGAGAAACGCGTCCGAGAGGTCGGCGCCGGTCAGGTCGGCCCCGCTCAAATCCGCGTAGGCGACGTGGGCGCCCGAGAGGTCGCAGCCGGCGAGCTTGGCGCCCGCCAGGCTCGAGCCGCCGAGCTCGGCGCCTTGAAGCGTCGCGCCCGTGAGGTCCGCGCCCGCGAGATCGGCATTTCGGAACTCGAGGCCGCTCAAATCGGCGCCCTTGAACGCCCCGTCGCGGATTTTCTCTGGGGTGGGTTTGGCCCCACTCATCGACGTCGATCTCCCTCCGGCGCCTTGTTTGGCTCTCCCCGCGCGCGCGCCCCGAAGAGCGGAATGGACGCGCTTACGGGCCTCCCCTGCCCGGGAACCGCAGCCTGCCTGGTCTTAATTTATGGGCCCGCGCTTGTCCACACGGTTTTGGCGGGGCCTCGGAGCGGGCTTGGCCCCCGGCCGCCCTCGGTCATCGGCGCATCGCCGGCTCGCGGTTGAGGAAAAGATTCATCCGCATGAGCTGATCGAAGACGTAACGCTCGCCGTCACGTCTGGTCTCGAAAAGCCGCTCGACCTTAGGCGTCTCGATGGCCGCGCGCGCGAGCTTGTTGAAGCTCGCGGCCAGCATCGCCTCGGTGAAGGCCGCGAAGTCCGCAAAGGAGTTCACGGTCATATAGAACGCTTCCCTGCCGGAGGCGAAGCGTTCGGGCACGAGGCGTTTGAGCGCGGCGTGGGCCGTGGCGCGCGCCTTCGTCTCGTCGTGAAACGGCTTCATCAGTTGCGAGAACGGGCTCTCCATCACGGGCTCGATCGCGAGCAGGAAGCCGTTCTCACCGTTGAGCACGCGCTTCGCCTCGGTGAGCGCATCCGGGATCTCAGCGCTCGGCAGATGATGGAGCGAGCGGCTGAAGATCACGCCGTCGGCCGCGCCGCTTTCGAGCGGGATCCGCTCGGCGCCGGCCTCGATCAGCGTGACGCCGGGGATCTCGGGCGCCTCGCGGTTCTTTTGCGCCTGCACCGGATCGGGCTCGAGGCCCATGACGCGTGCGCCGCTGAGTGCGAGTTCCCGGGCGAGCTTGCCTTCGCCGCAGCCGACATCGACGATGAGGCGGCCCGTCACATCGACGAGTCGCTCGATCGCATCAAGGTCGTTCACGCGGCCGAAATCTTCGCTATCTGAGGGTATTTGATCGATTGCCTCGGCCTTTCGTCGTTCGGCATGGGTGCGCGCTGCCGTCTTACGCCCGGCGCTCACCATAATAGAGCGCGGTCGTGTGCTTGGCTTCGGCAAAGAAGAGCCAGCGTTCGATGACGACGCCCAGCATGCCTGAAAATGCGGCGGCGAACGCGATCGGCACCGTCCACCAGCCCTCGGCGAAGAACAGGATCAGAATGAGCCCGGCCGGGAGCAGGAGGCCGAAGAGGAGCGCGAGACGCCGGAGCTTCGCGGCATGCTTGCGCGCGATCTGAAAGCCCATCTCGTGGGTCAAGTAGTTCTCGCCGGTGTGGGGCGGATCGAGCGGACGCACGCTTCCGAAGCGCCCGAGCCCGGTCGCCGTCTCCGGGCTGCTCGGGTTCGGCGCCCGCTCCAGATGACGCCAATGGCCGGCTTTGAGCGCCCAGGCGAGCGCGCTCGATGCGAGCGCGAGCGCGAGCGCCCCGTTCGCTTGAACGCCGAACGCCGAAAGCAGCGCGATAAGCCAAAGCGCCCCGGTCATCAGGGCGAAACCGAGATAGCTCGCCGGCACCCAGGGGGTGTGCCAAGCGCGGATGGGTTTGAGCGAGGCATAAATCATGCCGGTGCAGATGAGCGTCGCGAGCGCAAGGAGCGCGCCCAGGATGCCGAGCCACCCCCAAATGGCCTCGAAGCCCACCCAGCCTGCCGCGAAGGCCAGTGCCGGAAGGTAGGTGAGAAGCGCCGCGACCGCCTCGCGCGAGAGCCAGGAGGAACGCCATTGGCTCAAGCTCCGCCAGGCGCGCTCGGGATGCCGGAGATGGAAGGTCGAGGCGATCAGCCCGAGGCTCACAAGCGCGAGCGCGAGCCCGAGCAGCGCCGCCCCGAAGCCGCGCTCGGGCGGAAGCAGCCCGCCCGCGCCGAACGCCCCGGCGAGCGCAAGCAGGCCGTAGCCCGCGCCCGAGGTGCTCGTGAAGAAGATGATGGAAAAAGTGGGATGCACGCTTTTCTAAGCGCCGCCGAGCCGGCGATCGAGCCAGCCGAGGAAGCCGCCTTCGGGGCTCACGGGCTCGAGCGTCGCCGGGGCGCCTTCGCCGATGCTGTCCCTCTTCGGGCGGGGCGGGAGGTATTTGTTCGTGGGCGCGTAGCCCGTCTCGGGCATGAGGTCGAAGCCGCCCCGCTCGGCCACGAGCCGCGAGACTTTCGATTCCGGGTCCGCGAGGTCGCCGAAATGGCGCGCCGAGACGGGACAGACCGAGACGCAGGCGGGCAGGCGCTCGTCTTCGGAGAGATGCGTGTTGTCGATGCGGTCGACGCAGAGCGTGCACTTCTTCATCACGCCGCTTCCCTCGTCGAGCTCGCGCGCGCCATAGGGGCAGGCCCAGGCGCACAGGCCGCAACCGATGCAGAGATCCTCGTCGACGAGAACGATGCCGTCTTCTTCCCGCTTGTAGGAGGCGCCGGTCGGGCAGACCGTGACGCATTCGGCGTTGGCGCAATGCAGGCAGGATTTCGGGAAATACACGCTCCGTCCCTCATGCCCGCTTCCGACCTCGAAGCCGTGAATGCGGTTGAGCCAGCTGCCGCGTGCCTTTGCGCCATAGGGGTCGATGTCGCTTAGGGGGCCCATCGCACCGCCGGTGTTCCACTCCTTGCACGCGACCGCGCAGGCGTGGCAGCCGACGCAGGTATCGAGGTCGATGACGAGCCCGAGCCGTTTGGGCGGGGCCTCTTTGGGGAGCATCGTCATGTCAGGCTCTCCCGCCCTTGCCGAAGCCCTCGGGGAGCATCGCAGGTGCCTTCGCAAAGCCGGCCGGCGGCTCGAGCGCGCCGAACCGGGGGGTGTCTTCGGCGACCTCCGCGGGCGTCATCTTCTCGATCCGCACGCGAAGATCGTACCAGGCGGCCTGTCCCGTCACCGGATCGACATTGGCATAGCGGTTCCCGCCTTCGCGTTCGGGCAAGAGCTCGTCGATCAGGTGGTTGAGCAGGAAGCCTTCGCGCGCCTCCGGCGAGTCCGGGTCGAGCGCCCAGGCGCCGGCCCGCTTGCCGATCGCGTTCCAGGTCCAGACCGTGCTCGAATTCACGCCCTCCATTCGGCGAATGCGCGCCTTTATTTTTCCGTGACGACTCACGACCCACGCCCAGTCCTCATCCTCGAGTCCCACCCGCTCGGCGATGGCTCGCGGAAGGTAGAGCCGGTTGGTCCCGTGAATCTGACGGAGCCAAGCGTTCTGCGATCCCCAGGAGTGGTACATCGCCATCGGCCTTTGGGTGACGGCGTGAAGGGGGAAGCTCTCCGCGTTCTCCTCCTCGAAGGGCGCGTACCAGAAGGGCAGGGGATCGAAAGCCGCCTCGATCCGCGCGCGCTGTTCCTCGGGCGGTTGGACATCGCCGTGGCCGCGCGCGGCGAGGCGGAACTTCTGCAGCTCCTCGCTGTAGAGCTGGAGCGTGATGGGCTCTGCGTCCTCGAGGAAGCCCATGCGCCGGGCGTAGTCGAGATAGTCCTTGTTGGCGAACTTGAAATAGCGCGCCGAGGGCGCGATCTCGTCGCGCCAGTAGCAGCCGTTCTCGATGTAGCGCTCGAGCTGGTTTGGATTGGGCGTGCCTTGGCCGTTGTCTTTTCCGTCCGCGCCGCGCCAGCCTGCGAGCATGCCAATCCCGGGCTTTCGTTCGTGATTGACGAGATAATCGCTGTAGCCGCCGGGATATTTGGGCGCGCCGTCATCCCCGGTCATTCCGGGGAGGCCGAGCCGCGCACCGAGCTCCAAAAGCACGTCCTGAAAGGGGCGCACGTCGCGATCGGGTTTCAGGACGGGTTGGCGGATGGCATCGGCCACGCCGTCGGCGTCGGAGATCGGCCGGTCGAGGAGCGAGATGCAGTCCCAGCGTTCGAGATAGGTGGTATCGGGCAGCACCA
>JAPUJA010000353.1 GCA_027296525.1 Pseudomonadota bacterium
GAGTTCATCCGCGGCACCAACCAGACCATCGCGGAGCATCGGCTGCAACGCCTGACCACCCAGATAAACGAGCTCACCATCGGTTTGGAAACCGCAAACGCCACAAGCGATGCCGTGGTCACGCTGCCCAAGGATCAGCTCGAAAAACTCTCCGGACTCCTCGGCCAAATCACCGGCCATCTCGAAGCCCAGGGGACCGCCAATATGCTCGAGCTCGCCTTTTCGATGCGAGGCGTCATGACGCACCTCCTCGAATCGTCAAACCCCACTCCCCGCCAGCTCAAGCTCCTGACGCTCCACGGTCAGGCCGTGGCCGCAACCCTGCGCGACGACGCCAATGCGGGCGACTTCGTGCTCAACGCCCTCAACCAGGCCTCCGACACGATCGAGCGCCAAGCTTCCTAGAGCGATTTCCATTCACATGGAATCTGCTCTCGGTTTATGTCGCTCACGCTTGGGCGCCTTTGGCGCACCGCTCGGCTGAGGGCGGGGTGTAAGCGCCGGGCCCCCGTCGCGGCCTGGGGCCGTTTCAACGTGATCGGAAACGGCTCCCGACGAGCGCCGCGCCCGTCCACGAAAGACCTAGGCCTTGTATTCGAGGCCCATCGCCCGATAGTGCGCCACCCGGTCGATCCAGTCGGGCCGAACCTTGACAAACAGAAAGAGATGCACGCGCCGCTCGAGCATGCGCTCGAGCTCTTTGCGCGCCGCGCTTCCGACCGAGCGGATGCGGCGCCCTCCCTTGCCCAGCAGGATCGGTTTTTGGCTCTCACGCAGGACGTAAATGATCTGATCGATACGCACGCTGCCGTCCTCGAGCTCTTTCCAGCTCTCGGTCTCGACCGTAAGCGCGTAGGGCAGCTCCTGCTGGAGTTGCAGGAAGAGCTGTTCGCGCGTCACCTCGGCCGCGAGGAGGCGCTCCGAGACGTCGCTCAGCTGGTCCTCCGGATAGAGCCACGGCCCCTCGGGGATGCGCTCCGCCAGATAATCGACGAGCTCGGAAACACCGTCGCCCGTCGCGCCCGAGATCATGAAGACCCGGCTGAAAATCCCTTCCTTTCGGAGGCGATCGGCGAGCGGCAGGAGCTCGGGCCGCTTGACGAGATCGATCTTGTTCAGGGCCAGGACCGCCTCGTGTCTCGCGTTCCGCAATCCTTCCATGATGCGCGCGGTGTCGGCGTCCGCGGGGCGCGCCGCATCGACGAGAAGGAGAACGATGTCGGCCGTCTCGGCGCCGCGCCAGGCCGCCGAGACCATGGCGCGTTCGAGACGGCGCGACGGTTCGAAGATACCCGGGGTGTCGACGAAGACGAGCTGCGCCGGGCCGTGGATCAGGATTCCGATGGCGCGCGCGCGGGTCGTCTGAACCTTCGGCGTCACGATCGCGATCTTCGCGCCGATCAGGCGATTGAGCAGGGTCGACTTGCCGGCGTTCGGCGCACCGATCACCGCAACGAAGCCTGCGCGCCGCCTGGCAGGCTCACCGCCGGGCCGGGTGCTCGTCATCTCCCTTAACGCGGCGCGCGAGCAGCGCTTCGGCCGCCGCTTGTTCGGCCGCCCGTTTCGACGCCCCCCGGCCGGTCGCGGAATCGACACCCTCGATGCTGACCTCGACCGAGAAGGTGGGCTCGTGGGGCGGGCCCTGGACGGCATGGGTCCGGTAGACGGGCCGCCGGCCGAAGGTGGCCTGGCTCCATTCCTGAAGCGCGGTCTTGGCGTCCTGGGGCGGGTCCGCTTCTTGCGCCGCCCGCGGCCCCCAATGGCGTCGGATGAAGGCATCCGCGGCGTCCAGCCCGCCGTCGCGGTAGAGCGCGCCGATCGCCGCCTCGCAGGCGTTCGCGAGAGACGCGGTGCCGTCCGCCCCGCCGGAATCCCGCTCCCCTTTCGAGAGACAAAGATGGCGGCCGAGCTCGATCTCGCGCGCGACCCCGGCCAGCGTTTCGCGGCGCACGAGGGCGGCCAGGCGCCGGGCGAGCGCCCCCTCGTCCTCTTCCGGAAAGGCCTCGAACAAGAGATCGGCCACGACGAGCCCCAGCACGCGATCGCCCAGGAACTCAAGGCGCTCGTAGTTCGGACGGCCCGGCTCCGAGCCAGAGACGCTCGGATGGGTGAGCGCCTCGACGATCAAATCGGGCTCACGAAAGCGGTGACCCAGCAAACGGCAAAGCGCGTCGAGCCTCTTGGACGGCACTAGTCGACCGTCTGGAAGATCCGCTTCCAGCGGATGGAATCGAACCAGTTCCACACCTCCCAGAGCGGCGCCGAGCCGTCGGTCGAGAAGAAGAGAACGTCGGCACGCCCGATGAGGTTGACCCCGGGAATGAACCCGACGCCGCGTCTTTCCGGCGGCACCCGGCTGTCGATGGAATTGTCCCGGTTATCGCCCATGGCGAAAAAGTGGCTGGCGGGCACGGTGAAGACGCCCGTGTTGTCGAGCGTGCTGTTCGGATTGCTGTCGAGCACATGATAGCTCGGCCCGTTCGGCAGGGTCTCGCGATATTGGGGGATGCGCCGCTCACGGCCGAGGAAGTCTATTTCGACGAAATCATCGACGCGATACCGCTTGACCTTCTGGTCGTTGATAAAAAGCACGCCGTTCTTAACCTGGATCCGATCGCCCGGCAGCCCGACGATACGCTTGATGTAGTCGGTATCGTCGTCGATCGGGAGGCGGAAGA
Source organism: Pseudomonadota bacterium (assembly GCA_027296525.1). GTDB lineage: Bacteria > Pseudomonadota > Alphaproteobacteria > UBA828 > JAPUJA01 > JAPUJA01. The sequence goes on from JAPUJA010000353.1 coordinate 2,679, forward strand.
CCGCGACATCCCCGCGCTTTGGCACCTGTCCGGCGATGCGCCCCGAGAAGAGCTTCAGGCTCAAGGGCAGAGAGTAGCGGCTGTAGCCGTACGAAAATTTGGAAACGAAGAGATAATCGCCCTCGAGCAACGTCGGGATCATCGAGCCCGACGGGATATTGAAGGGTTCATAGGCGAAGGTGCGAACAAAAAGAGCGACCAGGACCGCGTAGGCGATCGTTTTGATCGTCTCCCAAATACCGCTGCGCCGCTTCTTGCTCATCGTCGTTTTTGCTATCGAGCGGTGTGTGGGAAGAAGCGAGCACGCGTCCGGCGCACCACGTCATCGCTCCTCGGAAGGAAGCGCGGAGATCAGAACGATCGCCTGGGCGGTGGGAGGATCGTCCGTGAGCGAAAGATCGATCTGAGCGGTCATGCCGGCAGGGGTGATCTCGGCCAGGCGGCGCGCCGCGCCCCCGGTGAGCGCGAAGGTGGGCTTGCCCGAAGGGAGATTGACGACACCGATGTCACGCAGATAAACCCCCTGTCGGAGCCCTGTGCCGAGCGCCTTCGAACAGGCTTCCTTGGCGGCGAAGCGACGGGCGTAGCTGCCCGCGTGGTCGACCCGAGCCTCGGAGCGATTGCGTTCGATTTCCGTGAACACGCGATGCTTGAATCGATCGCCGAAGCGCTCGAGCGCATGTGCGATGCGACCAATGTCGACGATGTCGCTGCCAAGCCCGAGGATCACGCCCGGCCCACCTTGGTCGCCGCCTCCAACCCGCGGGCCCGGTCCATGAGATTACGCATCTGCCGGATGCTCTCCTTCAAACCACAGAAGATCGCCTCACCGACCAGGAAGTGACCGATGTTGAGTTCGACGATGCTCGGAATCCGGGCCACCGCCTCGACGGTCTCAAGGGTGAGCCCATGCCCGGCATGGCATTCGAGCCCACACGCCGCGGCGTGCTCCGCCGCATCGTGCAGGCGCTTGAGCTCCCCGTCCCGGGCCGGGCCGGGCGGCAGGTCACAATAGGTTCCGGTATGCAACTCGACCGCCGGGGCGCCGAGCGCGGCAATCGCCTCAAGCTGAGCGCGCTCGGGATTGATGAAGAGGGAGACTCGGCAGCCCGCCGCCTTGAGTTTCTCGACGAAGGGCGCGAGGCGCGCGCGCTCGCGGGCAACATCGAGGCCGCCCTCGGTGGTCAATTCCTGGCGTTTTTCGGGCACGAGACAGACCGCGAAGGGTTTGTGACCGAGAGCGATCTCGAGCATTTCCGGCGTCGCCGCCATTTCGAGGTTGAGGCGAAGGCCCGCCACCGCCATGAGCCGCGCGACATCGTCGTCGCGAATATGGCGGCGATCCTCACGCAGATGGGCGACGATCGAATCGGCCCCCGCCTCGAGGGCGAGCTCCGCCGCCCGCACGGGATCGGGATAATCGACGCCCCGGGCGTTCCGAAGCGTCGCCACATGATCGATGTTGACACCCAGATGCTGGTCCAATTCCTAACCCTTGTCGTTGGCCGCCCGGCTCACCGCACCACCCTCACCGGGCTCCGGAATATCGATGTGCGGATCGGGCGGAAGCTCCACCGGCGGCCTGTCAGGCTGATTGGAGGGCGCCATGCTGACCTCGGCCGCCATCGCGGAAACGCTTCGGGTCATCGGATTCATCCGGCGCCGCAAGCGGCGCTGGCGGCGATGATACTGGTAATTCGCGATGACGCGGCGGAGCGGAATGAAGAAAAGAAACCAAACGACGACGGACACCGGCAGCCCGCCCACGGTCATCGGCAAGAGCACGGTTCCGGGCTCGTTGAATATGGTGCTCATCTCGAGGCTCTTCGGCGCCTGGCCGCCGGCATCGAACCCGAGCAAGCGCGTCCCGAAATAGTAAATGGCCGACCAGATGAACGGGAACGTCCATGGATTGCCGACGGCCGTCCCGATCGCCGCAGCGAGCAGGTTGCCACGCAAGATCAGCGTGATGATCGCCGCAAAGACGAAGTGCAGCCCGATGAAGGGTGTGAACGACACCGCCGCGCCGCAGGCGAAGCCGCAGGCGATCGAATAGGGCGTGCCCGGAAGCCGTTTCAGCCGCTTCGCGTAATAGATCCCCGTCCGCCGCCAGCCCATCCGGGGCCAGAGGAATCCCATCGCGCGCTCTGGCAGCGTCCTTTTTCTCCGTCGGCGAAACATTCGGCCTCGTCAGCAATACCCCGTGGCACCCCAATAGGTTAACGCCAAAACCCGAGAATTGAGCCAATATAAGTGCTTAAGTGCAGGAAAGTCCATCACGACGGCGGCGCGCTCCTCCAACGCTTGCGCCTTCACCGCTCTCGAGCGCTTGGGACGTCCCATGCCCTATCTGACGAGGCGGCGCGCGTCGGGCAGGCGTCCGGGCGCATGGACGCGTTCCGTCATCTAGTAACGGGCCCGTTCGACCGTGTTGATGGCCGGCACGGCGCGAAGCGCCGCGACGATGTTCGTCAGATGCTTGACGTCCTGAACCTCGACGTCGAGCTGAATCTCGAAAAAATCGGGGGACCGGTTGGTAATTTTTAGATTGCTGATGTTTCCGAGGTTCTGACCAATCACCGTCGAGATCGTGCCGAGGCTGCCGGGCTCGTTCGCAACCACCACATTGATCCGTCCGACATGGATCGTGGCCTCCTCGGAATTCGTCTCCCACGCGACATCGACCCAGCGTTCCGGCGCGTCGTGAAAGCTCTCGAGGGTTTCACAGTCGATGGTGTGAATGGTGATGCCCTTGCCCGTGGTGATGAGCCCGACGATGCGATCGCCCGGCAGCGGGTGACAGCAATCGGCGAAGTGCACGGCCATGCCGGGGATGAGCCCGCGGATGGGCACGGCGTTCGCCCCACCGCCGGTCTTCGCGCGTCGCCGCCTCAGGGGCAAGACGTTTCCCACCACATCCTTGAGCCGGGCATAGGGAAACACCGCGTCGATGAGTTCGCGTCCCGTCAACGCGCCCTCGCCGAGCTTCACATAGAGCTCGTCGAGAGCCTGAACCTTGAGCTTCGGAAGCGCCTGCTCGATCAGCTTCTCGGAAAAATCGCGCTCGCTCTGGCGGAAGGCCTTTTCCGCGATACCGCGGCCGAGGTGGAGATATTCGTCGCGCTGCTGGCCGCGCACGAAGCGCCGGATGCGCGTGCGCGCCTTGCCCGTCACGACAAATCTCTCCCAAGTGGGCGAGGGCGCGGCGACTTTCGACCGGATGATATCGACCTGATCGCCGTTGCCGAGCTCGCTCCAGAGCGGCGCCATCCGGCCGTTGATCTTGACGCCCACACAGGTGTCCCCGACATCCGAGTGCACGGCGTAGGCGAAATCAACCGCGGTCGCTCCACGCGGCAGCGCGATGAGATCGCCCTTCGGCGTGAAACAGAAGACCTGATCGTGGAACATCTCAAGCTTGGTGTGCTCCAGGAACTCTTCCGGGCTCGAGGCGTGCTCCAGAATATCGAGCAACTCGCGCAGCCAATGGTATTGATGGCCCTCGTGGCCCTCGGCGTCCTGCTTGAAGGCCCAATGGGCCGCCACACCGAGCTCCGCTTCCCGATGCAGCTTGTGGGTACGGATCTGAATCTCGATCCGTTGCTGTTCAGGCCCGATCACACCTGTGTGAATCGAGCGGTAACCGTTGGGCTTGGACGTGCTGAGATAGTCCTTGAAACGCCCCGGCACGGTTCGATAAGCCTGGTGGATCGCTCCCAATGCCCGGTAACAGTCGTCCACGTCCTCGACGAGCACGCGGATGGCCATGATGTCGGAGAGCTGCTCGAACCCGACATGCTTGCGCTGCATCTTCCGCCAGACCGAGAAGGGTTTCTTCTCACGGCCCATGACCTCGGCGTCGATCCCGGCCTTGGTCAGCGTCTGATGGAGCTCGTCGATGATGCGCTCGACGAGATCGCCGCCTTGTTTGCGCAAGAACTCGAGGCGCGAGACGACCGAGGCCCGCGCGTCGGGATTGAGCTGACCGAAGGCGAGGTCCTCGAGCTCGTCCTTGATCTCCTGCATGCCGATGCGTTCGGCGAGCGGAGCGTAGATTTCCATCGTCTCGAGCGCCACCCGTCGCCGCTTCTCGACGTCGGGTACGAAGTGCAGGGTGCGCATATTGTGGAGCCGGTCGGCCAGCTTGACAAGAAGAACGCGAATGTCCTCCGACATCGCGATGAGGAGCTTGCGGAAATTCTCGGCCTGTTTCGTGTGATCGGACTGGAGTTCGAGTCGGGAGAGTTTCGTCACCCCGTCGACGAGCCGGGCGATCTCCGGGCCGAAGAGCCGCTCGATCTCATCCAGGGTGGCAAGCGTATCCTCGATCGTGTCGTGCAGGAGCGCCGTGATGATCGAGGCGCAATCGAGCTTGAGCTCCACGAGGATCCCGGCGACCTCGATCGGATGTGAAAAATAAGGATCGCCGGAGGCGCGCCTCTGCACGCCGTGCGCCTTCATGGTAAACACGTAGGCGCGATTCAACGCCTCTTCGTCGGTCGAAGAATCGATGGCCTTGACGCGTTCAACGAGCTCGTATTGCCGGATCACGGAAGCCACCGTCTCAGGGGAGGCCGCCAGCCCCGGCGCTGCCCGGCCCCGGACGGTCGGTCGAGACGCCGAGAGGCCCGGAGCGCGTGGTGGAGGTGCTCACGCCCCGTCGGCAGCGCTCTCCTCGCCCGCGGCACCCTCCAGGGCCCCTTCCTCGCCCGCGGCGCCCTCCAGGGCCCCTTCCTCGCCCGCGGCGCCCTCCAGGGCCCCTTCCTCGTCGGCGGCGGACTCGGCCTCCTTCGACGGGGTCTCCTCAGGCGCTTCCCGCTCCTGCGTGATGCCGGCCCAAGCCTGCTCCGCCGTGAGCAGGGTCATCTCCTCTTCGTCGGGCTCGTCGATCTCGGGACCCTGCCGCAGACCCTGGAAGAGCGCGCGCCGCAAGTCATCGACGTCGACTTTGCCTTCGGCGATCTCGCGCAGGGCGACGACGGCGTCCTTGTCATTGTCGCGCTCGACGGTGAGGCTGGCGCCCGCCACGATATCCCGCGCCCGCCGCGCGGCGAGCATGACGAGCTCGAAGCGGTTGGGCACGCGAATCACACAGTCTTCAACGGTTAATCGCGCCATCGGGCGAACCTCCGTAGGTACGGGTTGGCGTGGAAAGCTGATCTCTAGATGTATAGCGCGCCCCCGCCCAGCGCAAGACCCATGGGCACATCACGGGGGCCCGGCGTCGAGCGCCTCGATCTTCTGGCCTGTGGACAGGGCGTCGATGAGCTCATCCAGACCCTGCCCGGTAAGCGGATGCCGCCAGCCGGGCGCAACCTCAGCCAATGGGACGAGAACGAACGCGCGCTCATGCATCCGTGGATGCGGCAGGGTGAGCACGGTGCCGCCGGCTCCCTCATCCCCGGCGACGATCCGCCCATGGTAGTCGAGCAGATCGAGATCGAGCACACGGGCCGCGTTCAGCCGCCCTCGCCGACGCCCGAACCGACGCTCGATCGCGAGCATGCGATCGAGCAAGGCCTCGGGCGCCAAGGGGGTCTCGAGCCGGGCGACGCCGTTGACGAACCAGGGCTGATCGCTCTCAGGCCACGGCGCGCTTCGAAACCACCGCGAGCGGGCGAGAGGCCTTACCTCATCCCGGTCAAGCAGATCGAGCGCCGCCTGGAGACCGGCCCGCGGAGGCCCGAAAGCCTCCGTCGGCAGATTCGCTCCGAGCCCGATCAGGATCAAAATTTCCACTCCTCCGCGTGCCCGGATCTTGTCGGTCGGCCCGCCGCACCTTAACTTAACGACTAACGGTCGTCGCCGGAAGCCGGCAACGCCTTAGACAAGTCCCTCCGGCGCGGGCGCTTGCACGATCCGACGGCGGTGCCCGTAGCGACCTCACATCATATTGGCGGCGGATTACTTATTGTTAAGAAGGATACTGGCAAATGATTTTCTACCCCCAAGAACGTCTCGGTCTGTTCATTGACGGCGCCAACCTTTACGCGGCGGCACGCGCGCTCGGAATCGACATCGACTATAAACGGCTGCTCGAGGAATTCGCCCGCAAGGGCATTCTGATGCGCGCCTTCTATTACACGGCGCTGGTCGAAGATCAGGAGTATTCTCCGCTCCGACCGCTCGTCGACTGGCTTGATTACAACGGCTACACCATGGTGACCAAGCCGACCAAGGAATTCATCGACTCCTCGGGACGGCGGAAGATCAAAGGAAACATGGATATCGAGCTCGCGATCGACGTGATGGAGATGGCGAATCACCTCGACCATGCGGTGCTCTTTTCGGGCGACGGGGATTTCCGGCGCCTCGTCGAAGCGGTGCAGCGGCGCGGGGTGCGCGTCTCGGTCGTGAGCACCACCCGCTCGAGCCCACCGATGGTCGCCGACGAATTGCGTCGACAGGCCGACAACTTTATCGAGCTGGCGGAGCTCGCCCCCACGATCGCCCGCGAGTCCGCGGAAAGAGAGAACTCGGCGACGCTCGCCTGACGCCGGGGATACGGCGCACGGGGAGATGTGGGTGAGCCTGAGGGAGCCCGAGCCGGGTTGTTTGCTGTGCGAGCGGCTTGCCGCCTATCGGCGGGAGAACAGCGCTCGCTTTCCCGGCTGGCACAACGCGTCGGTTCCGAGCTTCGGGCCGCTTGACGCCCGGCTCCTGGTCGTGGGCCTGGCCCCCGGGCTTCGCGGCGCCAACCGGACGGGCCGGCCGTTCACGGGCGATGCCGCCGGCGAGCTGCTCTACTCCAGGCTGCTCGCCTTCGGCTTCGCCAGCGGCAGCTACGCGGCCGATCCGGGCGATGGTCTGAGGCTCATCGACTGCCGCATCACCAACGCCGTGCGCTGCGTACCGCCCGGCAACAAACCGCTTGGCCGGGAGGTCAAAAGCTGTCGCGTGTTCCTCGCTTCGGAGATCGGCGCGATGACGCGCCTCGAAGCCATCCTCGCGCTCGGACGCCTCGCTCACGATGCGGTCCTCGCCGCGCTCGGCCGGCGGCGATCTCAAACCCCCTTTCGACACGGCGCCGCGCATCCGCTCGAGGGCGGCATTCTGCTCGCCGACAGCTATCACTGCTCACGCTACAACACCCAAACGGGGCGCTTGACCCCTACCATGTTCGACGACGTGTTCGCGGGCCTTCGCACCCGCCTGGGAGCGGCACAGCGTTAAGGGCAGGGCCTGGGGGCTCGAACGTCACGCCCGCCGCCCGATCGCGAGCCGCTTCGGGCCTTCTCAAGAGATGGCTCAGCCGGCTTTGTGCGCCACGATCATGCTGTAGCCGCCCTCGAGGCGGATGCGTTCGAAGTCCTTTAAACCGGCGCTCGCCACCCAGCTTCGATAGTCGCTCTCGGTATAGGCTCGGCCTTCGTCATAGAGATTGAGGAAGGCAAGGTCGATACCGAGCGCCTCGGCGGGTCCGGTGCGCGAATCGTCCACGACGCCGATCCCGATGATGTAGACGGCGCCGCCCGGCTTGATCCCTCGAGCGGTATGGACGAGCGCACGTTCGGCGTCACCGGGGGAAAGCACCTGAAGGAAGTTGCGCAGGACGGCGATGTCGAATGCGCCTGCGAGCGGCTCCTGGACGACGTCGGCGGCGACAACCTCAAGCCGATCGCTGCCCCACTCCGCGATGAAACCTCGCGTGATCGACGCCACCTCGGGCAGCTCCACGACCGTCACGCGAAGATGAGGGTACGCCTCGATCAGCGCCTGGCCGAGGGCGCCCGAACCGCCCGCGACATCGGCGATCCGCTCACAGGCGGTCAGGTCGGCGTGCTTGGCGAGCCCCCGGCCCGAGGCGCGGGCGCCGGGCGCGAGGCCTCTCAGGAAAGCGACCAGCTCATGCTCCGACATGCGGGCGAAGTCGTGCTTCGCCTGAGGCGCGCCCGCGCGCACGGAATCGGCGGTCCTCAGGCAGCACGCCCAGATATCGGCATAGAGCTCCTTGACGTCCGAGATATCGTCGGGCCGCCCGCGCACGAGGTAGCACGCCGCCTCCTCCGTGTTGGCGAAACGGCCCTCGCCCACGGTGACGAGCCCGGCCGCGACCAGCGCGTAGAGGAGTCGTTCGAGCCGATCCGCATCATAGCCCCGGGCATGGGCGAGCTCGGCGGCCGACTTCGGGGCGCCATCGAGTGCTGTGAAAAGATCGAGCTCGAGGCCGGCGAGCAACGCGAAGGCGGGGAAGACGGATGCCGTGATTTCCTGGATCCGTGTGGGACGTGGCTTCTTTGCTTCTCGGCTCATGGCTCACCTCCCGATGCGGGCCTTCTCGCCTAGCTCTTGTCGCGCAGAACCCGCGCCTTCTCACGCTTCCACTCGCGCTCCTTGATCGTCGCTCGCTTCTCGTATTTTCTTTTCCCCCGTGCGAGGGCGAGATCGACCTTCGCCAGGCCGCGCTCATTGAAATAAATCGAAAGCGGCACGAGTGTCATCCCATCGCGCTGGACCGCGCCGATCAGCCGATCGATCTCACGCCGACGGATGAGAAGACGGCGCGCGCGACGCGGCTCGTGGTTGAAGCGTCCGGACCCGGGATACTCCCCGATATAGCAGTTGACGAGAACGATCTCGCCTTCGCGTTCCTGGGCGTAGGACTCGTTCAGACTCACGCGCCCATCGCGCAGGGATTTGACTTCCGATCCGAGAAGCTCGATGCCCGCCTCGAGGCTCGATTCGATGAGATAGTCGCGCCGCGCCTTACGGTTCTGCGCGACGATGCGCCCGTTCGTCTTCCGACCTCGAGCCATAGCATCGGCTCACGAAAGCAAGCCGGCCTCACGCATCGCCGTTTCGATCCTCTTGCGCGCCTGAGGCGAAGGCGTCGTCATGGGCAAGCGGATCTCCTCGCGGCAACGTCCGAGAAGATGAACACCCCACTTCGCCGGAATGGGGTTGGTCTCGACGAACATCGCGTCATGCACCGAAAGCAGCCGTTCTTGAATCGAGAGCGCCTTGGCGGGGTCTCCGGCATCCCAGGCGGCGTAGATATCCGCACACAGCCTCGGCGCGACATTGGCGGTGACCGATATGCAGCCATGCCCGCCATGGGCGAGAAACGCGACCACGGTGGCGTCCTCTCCGGAAAACTGGCGGAAGTCCTCGCCCACGAGCCGGCGAAGCTCGAGCGGACGTTCGAGATCGGCCGTGGCGTCCTTGATGCCGATGATGTTGGGAAGCTCGGCGAGCCGGGCGACGGTCTCGACCGTGATATCGACGGAGGTGCGCCCGGGAACGTTGTAGATCACGATCGGCAGATCGACGGCGTCGTGGATCGCCTTGAAATGCTGATACAGCCCTTCTTGCACGGGCTTGTTGTAGTAAGGCGTAATCAGGAGCGCCGCGGCCGCACCCGAGGTCTTCGCATGTCGGGTGAGCATGATGGCCTCATCGGTCGCGTTCGAGCCGGCCCCCGCCAGCACCGGCACACGCCCGGACGCCGCCTCGATGGCAAGCTCCACGACGTGCATATGCTCGTCGTGGGAGAGCGTCGCCGACTCGCCGGTCGTGCCGCAGGGCACGACCCCTGCCGCGCCTTCGGCGATCTGCCATTCGACGAAGGACTGGAAGGCTTCATCGTCGATCTTTCCGTCGCGAAACGGGGTAATCAACGCCGTGAGGTACCCTTTGAGCATGTGCGGCCTCAAGCCTCCCTTAACGATTTCCGAGCATAGTGCCCGGCTATCCTGGCGGCAAGTCCGTCGGGAGCCTTCGAACGGCGGGGCGCCCGCCCTGTTGTTCCGGGCCCGATTTCGCTACTATCAATCGCCGACACCTTGGACGTCGAGAGGGGCGTATCATGATCTTCCGCGCCTTGGGGGGCCGTGTGGTGCGGACCGGCAGGGGTTTCCTCGCCGCCCTCCTTTGCTTCGCCGCGATCGGCATGGCGAGCGCCTCCGAGCTTTCGCAAAAGGACGAAGAGCTCTATCGGGAAGCGTTTGCCGCCGTCAAAGCCGACCGCTGGCAGCGCGCCCATCTTCTGGCCTCGCACGCGGACGACGACCTGCTCGCCAAGACGATCCAGTGGCTCGACTTCACGCGTCACGGAACCGACGCCTCCTTCGCCGAACTCGACGGCTTCATCGCCGAAAACCCCGATTGGCCCGATCAAAGGGCGCTTCAAGCGAGCGCCGAAAGGGCGATCCGAAACAACCTCTCGGCGCAAGAGGTGATCGCCTGGTTTGCGGAGCGCACGCCCGTGAGCGCGGCCGGACGCATTCATCTGGCCGACGCCTGGCGCAAGAGCGGTCGAACCGAGGAGGGCATCGCGTCGCTCCGGCGGGTCTGGATCGAAGAGGACATCCCGAAGCAGGAGGCGAAAGACTTCTACCGCGTCTATAAGACGTTCCTCCGGCCCGAGGATCACATCGCGCGGCTCGATCGCCTGCTGTGGGATGGCAGACGTCACGCCGCACGCCGCATGCTCCGTGTGGTCGACGCCGACCATCGCACGCTCGGCGAGGCACGCCTTCGGCTCATGGAGCAGAAGCCGAGCGTCGATGCCGCGATCGCCGCGGTGCCCGAGGCGCTCAGGGACGATACGGGCCTCATATATGAACGGCTCCGCTGGCGCCGGCGCAAGGGATTCGACGAGAGTGCACGCGAAATCCTGCTCGGCCCGCCCGATGAGCTCGTGCGCGAAGGCGCCTGGTGGCGCGAACGGGCGATCCAGGTGCGCGAGGCGCTCGACGAAGGGCTGATCACCACCGCCTATGAGCTCGCAAGCCAGCACGGACAGACCGGCGGGGTGGGCCTCGCCGACGCCGAATGGCTGTCGGGCTGGATCACGTTGCGCTTCCTCGAGGATCCCGAGACGGCGTTCGCTCACTTTGCCCGCATGAAGGAAGGGGTGAACTATCCCATCAGCCTGGCACGGGCGAACTACTGGGCGGGCCGCGCCTTGGAGGCGTCGGGAGAAGCGGGCGAGGCCCGCGCGTGGTACACCGAGGCGGCCAAGCACTGGTACACGTTCTACGGCCAGCTCGCGGCGCTTCAGCTCGCCGCCCAGGGCGAGCGCATATGGCCGGCCCGAGTCGGGCCGATCGAGGCCACAAGCGAACGCATCGAGGATCACGAGCTCGCCGAGGTCGCCCGCCAGCTCGCCGCGATCGGGGAATCGAAGCGGATAAAGCGCTTTCTGATCGGGCTCGCCGATCTCGGCGAGGACGCCAACGACGTCGCCGCCGTCGCCCGGCTCGCGCTCGAGCTCGGCCGGCCCGATTTCTCCATCGCCGTCGCCAAGCAAGCGATCAAGCGGGGACTCGAGATGGTCCCCTACGCCTATCCGCTCGTTTCTCTCCCCCTCAACGCGCCGTTCCCGGAGAAGGCCCTGGTCATGGCGCTCGTGCGCCAGGAGAGCGCGTTCGATGAAAAGGCCGTGAGCGCGGCCGGTGCGCGGGGGCTCATGCAACTCATGCCTGCAACCGCGCGTCAAGTCGCCAAGGCCCTCAGGATCTCGATGGCGACCGATCAGCTGACCGCCGATCCGGCCTACAATCTGAAGCTCGGAACGACCTACCTCAAGGATCTCCTCGACGCCTATGATGGCTCCTACGTCCTGGCGCTCGCCGCCTATAACGGGGGCCCACGGAACCTCCGGCGTTGGATCAAGCGCTACGGCGACCCGCGCGACGCCGAGGTCGACGTCATCGACTGGATCGAATCGGTCCCCTTTTCCGAGACGCGAAACTATATTCAGCGGGTGCTCGAAACAGTCCAGGTCTACCGCGTGATGCTGGGACAAAGCTATTCGGCACCGATGCTGAAAAAGGACTTCGAACGGGGCCGCTGGTCCTAGCGGGCGCGGTCCCGGGAAGGCGACAAGCGCGCGGGACTGCGCGCCGAGGGGAAGGGAGATGGCTTGAGCCGCAAGGCTTTCCGCGACGTCAAGGCTTACGTATTCGATGCCTACGGCACTCTGTTCGACATCGGCTCCGCCGCCCAGCGCCTGAAGAAGGAGCTCGGCCGCAAGGCCAAGCCGCTGTCTGATCTGTGGCGCTCGAAGCAGCTCGAATACACCTGGCTTCGAAGCCTGATGGGCTGCCATGCGGACTTCTGGCGGGTCACGGGCGACGCGCTCGATTACGCGCTGGAGAGCCACGGCATCGAAGACACGGCGCTTCGCCGGCGGCTCATGAACACCTATCTCGAGCTCGGCGCCTATGACGACGTGCGCGAGGCCCTGACCAGGCTCAAGGCCGCTAAGAGACGAACGGCCATACTGTCGAACGGCTCGCCCAAGATGATCGAAACGGTGGTCCAAAAGTCCGGGCTCGCGCCCCTCCTGGACGAGGTGCTTTCGGTCGAGGAGGTCGCGATCTACAAGCCCCACCCCATGGTCTATCGCCTCGCCGTCGAGCATTTGAACGCCGCGCCGGACGAGATCGCGTTCTTCTCGTCCAATCCCTGGGATGTGGCCGGAGCGAAACGCTTCGGTTTCCGGGTCGCCTGGGTCAACCGCTTCGGACAGACGCGCGAGCGCCTCCCCGACAAGGCGGACGCTGAAATCAAGAGCCTCGCGGAACTGCCGAAGCTCTTGGGAATCTAATCCGAAGGCGCGAATGGAAGGGGTGCGTGAGCTTCCGTACCGCGAGCGCTTCGTGCGCTCGATGGATGGCCTGG
>JAPUJA010000354.1 GCA_027296525.1 Pseudomonadota bacterium
GCGCTCGCGCCGTCAGGCTTGCTTTATCGCCCTGAGCAAGGGCGCGGATGTCGCTCAAATAGAGGTCGATTTCTGCGTCAACCTGGCAACCGGCCAGAGTAACGCAGAGAACGAGCAGCCAAAGGAGACGCTTCACGACCGCCTCGAAATTGCGACGAGTGTGTGGAAACGGACCATACGTCCAGGGTCCGGACCTTGGCAAGGCGGCCAACCCGGCGGGCCTCGCCTGAGGGCCGAAGGTCAGCCGCTCTGGGTCGGCTCGAAGCGGGTGTCGAGTTGGCGGAGCGCCTCGCGTAACGCGTGGGCGAATTCGAGCCGCTCGGTCGCGGACAGGAACGCACCGACGCTCACCGAGCGCCCATGGGAGGTCAAGACGAGCGGGCTGTCATGCTCGTCGGGCTTCGCGAACTCGATGCGCAGCCAGTAGGGCTGAAACTCCCACGAGGTCACCTCGCCGCTCGGCGAGGTCCGCCGCACCGTCAGCCGGTCTTCACTGAGCTCGACGGTCTCGGTGAGCCGCCCGCCGCGGTAGCTCAGCTTCAGCGCGATATAGACGAGCATGGCGTCGAGCCCGAGGAAGCCGGACACTGGCCAGGCGCCGTGCAGCATGAAGATGATGCCGGCGGTGAAGCTCACCAGGACGATCAGCCCCATGACGATAAGGAAGCCGGGTTTCCCGAGCGAACGGTGGGGCGTCAGCACTGCCCGAAAGACCGGTGCCTCGGTCGCCTCCTGTGTCGTCTCTTCCGACATGGTGGCGCATGATATGCCGGATGTCGGCGATCGAGTCAAAAAAACTGAGCGCGATCCGCGTTATGGTTAACCCACCGCCGAGGTCTTTCCTTAGGCCCCGGCCCCGAGCTAGGGTCGCGCCATGAAGAAAAAGGATATCGAGCGTTTCTTCGCCCGCTTCGCAGCGCGCACGCCCGAGCCCACCGGCGAGCTCGAATATGCCAACGACTTCACCCTGCTCGTCGCCGTCGTGCTTTCGGCGCAGGCCACCGATACGAGCGTGAACAAGGCGAGCGAGGCGCTGTTTGCGCGCGCGAGCACGCCTCAGGCGATGGTCAAGCTCGGCGAGGCCGGCTTGAAGCGCTACATCAAGACCATCGGGCTCTACAACAACAAGGCGAAGAACATCATCGCGCTCTCTCGCGCGCTTCTCGAACATCACGCCGGCAAGGTGCCCTCGAGCCGCGCGGCGCTCGAGGCCCTCCCCGGGGTCGGGCGCAAGACCGCGAGCGTCGTCCTAAACGCCGCCTTCGGCCAGCCCACCATCGCGGTCGACACCCATGTCTTCCGGGTCGCCAACCGCACCGGCCTTGCCCCCGCCAAGACGCCGCACGCGGTCGAACTCGCGCTCGAGGCCCGTGTGCCCGAGCGCCACAAGCGCCACGCTCATCACTGGTTGATCCTGCACGGGCGCTATGTGTGCAAGGCCCGCAAGCCCGACTGCCCGGCCTGCATCGTCAGCGATCTCTGCGCCTATGGGGGCAAGACGACCGCCTGAGACCGCTTTAACTCTCACGCGCGCGCGCGGCGAGGCAGTCGGCATGATCGGTCCGCGCCGCGCTTCGCTCGCGCAGGTCGTAATAGGTGACGCGGTAGGGCGCGCCCTCGCCCTCGCCGTCGCTGTAGAGGAAGACATCGAGGGTGCAGCTTTCGCCGCGATACTGCCAGATGAGCGCGGGCCGGTCTTCGCGGACGTAGCTCGGCGCCCCGAGAAGATCGGCGAGAGCAGCGCTCTCCAGCCCGAGAAGCGTCTCGGGGTCGATCACGACCGGGCGTGGCTGAGCCATCGCTTCCCGCGCCGCCGGCTCGGGTGCCGGCGGCGCTTCCTCCCGGCTCGTGGCGCCCTCCGTTTCGATCGCCGGGGGGACGAAGAGAGCGTCGCAGGCGGTGAGCAGGGCGCCCGCGCAAAGGAGCGCGAGCGGCCAGCCCCGCGGCCACGAACGGCCCGGCTTAGGCACGGCCCGCGCGCCCGCCTCAGACGCTCTCCGAGCCGACCGGCCCCTCGTCGGCGGGCCCCGAGCCGAGGTCGGAGACCGCCTTCAGCGCCGGCTGATCGGCCGCCTCCGCGTCCACCTCGATGTTGCCCGTGAGCTGTCCGCCCTTTTCGACCTCGAGCACACCGTAGCGGATATCGCCGCTCACCCGGCCTTGACTGCGGATGATGAGGCGGTTCTTGACCGTGAGGTCGCCGCAGAACTCGCCGGCCACCTCGGCCTCCTCGACCACGGCCTTGCCCGTGAAGTGGCCGGTCCTCAAGAGCTGGAGCTCCCGTCCGGTCGCCATGCTGGCATCGACGTTGCCCTCGACCACGAGCTTATCGCACGAGGCGATCTCTCCTCGGAGCGTGATATCCTTGCCGACCATGAGGCGCCGGGTCTCGGCGATCGCGACATCGGAGCGTTCGGCGGGCCGGTGGCCGGTTCCGGGCGTCTCGCTCGCCAGGTCCGGCCTCGGCAGGTCCGGCCTTGGCAGGTCCGGCGGCCCTTCCGCGCTCCGGGCGCGCGCCGGCTCAGGATTGCGGCTGGGCACGTCGGGGTGAAACACCGTGCGTATGGGACGCGTCGGGATCGGGTCGAGTGCCGGCCGGTGATGGGCCCCCGCCAGGGGGTCGGCCGGGGCCACTCTCTGATGGGAGCCCGGCCGTAGGTTCTCAGTGGGCGCTTCTTCTTTCTTTCGGCTGAACATCGTTGTTCACCTTTTCTCTGCGATCGCTCGCGCCCCCGCGATAGACGGGCGCTCTCCGGCCGGCTCGGCTGGTTCTCCCCAACCGTCACCGCGCGGCGCGAGCCCATGGAAAACATGCACCATGAAAGCCGTCGCGACAACCGGCGCGATCAGATTGAAGATCGGGACCATGAACATGCCCGCGATCAGGGCCCCCGCCAGGAGCAGCTTGATCCGGTGACGCCGGCGGAGCGTGCGGGTTTGGGCGAAGCTCATCCGCCGTGGAGCCACGATCTCGAAGAGCTCCCGCCCGAAGAGATAGCCGTTCATGGCCAAGAAAATGAACGGGTAGATGACGTTGACGAACGGGATGATGGCGAGCGGGAGGATCAGGATGTTGAGCGCAAGGGCCACGATCTCGAAACGGATGCCGGCCTTGGCGTAGTGCCAGACGGTCTCAGGTTTGGCGGGCGGCAGATTGGGGTAGTAGCGGGCCTCGACCGCCTCGGCGATCGGATCGGTGTACATGTAGGCGATCATCACGGCGATGACCGGGAACAGGAGCCAGGCGACGAACACGGCGGCGAGCACGCCGAGCGCGTCGATGAAGCTGTCGAGCCAGCCGATGTCGAGCAGATCCAGGTTCGTGAGCACGACCGAAACCACGGCGATCAACCCGCCCGCGATCCCGAGCGAGATGAGGAACACCCAGATCAGGATCCGGCGGCTTCGCCGCTCCCCGAATTGGCTGAAGGCCTTGAACAGCGCGCCGATCATCGCTCCCTCTCTCCGCGGTGGCCGTACTATCTAAGGGCTTTCGGCGGCTTCGCGCAACGCCGCACCGCTTGTCCGGGGGCCGGGCGAAACCGTATAGTCGCGTCCGCTTTTCATGCGCGCAAATCACCCCCAAAGGAGAAGACATGGCGTCCGCGACACTCGACGTGGTGGGCATCGGCAACGCGATCGTTGATATCCTCGCTCATACCGATGACGGCTTTCTCCTGCGCGAGGGGCTCCAGAAAGGCTCGATGACCTTGATCGACGCCGAGCGCTCGAACGCCCTCTATGAAAAGATCGGCCCGGCGGTCGAATGCTCGGGCGGCTCGGCGGCCAACACCCTGGCGGGCATCGCCGCCCTCGGCGGGCGTGCGGGCTATATCGGCAAGGTCGCCGACGATGAGTTCGGCAGGCTCTTCCGCCACGACATCCGGGCCGCCGGGGTCGCCTTCGAGACGCCCGCGGCGCTCGACGGCGCGCCCACGGCGCGCAGCCTCGTGCTCGTGACCCCGGACGCCCAGCGCACCATGAACACCTATCTCGGCATTTCGGTCGAGCTCGGACCTGAGGATGTCGAGCCCGGCGTCATCGCGGAGGCGTCGATCACCTATCTCGAGGGCTATCTCTGGGATCTGCCGCGCGCGAAGGAGGCGTTTCGCCAGGCGCTCGCGATCGCGCACCGGAACGGCCGGCGCGTCGCCCTCACGCTCTCGGACGCCTTCTGCGTCGAGCGCTCCCGCGAGGAGTTCCTCGATCTCGTCGAGCGCCATGTCGATATCCTGTTCGCGAACGAGGCCGAGATCGCCTCGCTCTATCAGGTCACGGGCTTCGACGAGGCGCTCCAGAAGGTGCGCGGCCATTGCGAGATCGCGGCGCTCACCCGCAGCGAGAAGGGCGCGGTGATCGTCGGCAACGACGAGATCCACATCGTGGACGCCGCGAATATCGGCCCGGTGGTCGACACCACAGGCGCGGGCGATCTGTTCGCGAGCGGCTTCCTCTACGGGCTCAGCCACGGCTTCGATCTCGCGCGCTCAGGCCGGCTCGGCGCGCTCGCCGCGGCCGAGGTGATCGGCCATCTGGGGGCCCGGCCCGAAGTGCCGCTCGCCCCCTTCATCGAGCAAAGCGCGCTTTAAATCGAGCAAAGCGCGCTTTAAGATGCGGGCGGCTCCCAGCCGGGGGATGCCGATCCGCTCCCTCCGGCCGCGCGCCCGGTGAAAAAGCCGCCGAAGACTATTATGTGTACTTGCACGTTCCTGTCGGCCTGGGCTCCATCGGGGCGAGTAGATAGCGAAAGAGGGCCATGATTTCGGTAAGACGCGCCGAGGAGCGCGGGCGGACCAAGCTTGCCTGGCTCGATTCGCGCCATAGTTTCTCCTTCGCCGGCTATCACGACCCGGCGCATATGGGTTTTGGCGCGCTGCGGGTGATCAACGACGATCGGGTGGCGCCCGGCGCGGGATTCGAGACCCACGGTCACCGCGACATGGAGATCGTGACTTATGTGCTCGACGGCGCGCTCGCCCATGAGGACACGACCGGGGTGCGCTCGGTGATCCGGGCGGGCGAGGTGCAGTGCATGAGCGCGGGCACCGGCATCAGGCACAGC
>JAPUJA010000355.1 GCA_027296525.1 Pseudomonadota bacterium
CGTCGCACACCGCGATCGCCATGGGGATGCCGATCTTGCCGGCCTCCTCATAGGCGCCGCGGATCAGCTTGCGCGCGAGCGCCTCGCCGATGGATTTCTTCTCGATGATCTCGGGCATGGGCGTCCTCGTGCTTGTGCTTCCTCCGATCGCGGCGGAGATTGCCGGGCATGGTGGGGAACGTGGCAGGGCCGGTCAAGGCCCGCGCCGCCCCGCCTGAGCGAAGAAAATTGGCGGGACGCCGATTTGGCCCCTGGAAGAGCGGCCATCGAGTGATAGAATCCTAACCGATACGCTCGAGAGTGAGCCCCGTCCGAGAGCCCGATCCGAGGAGATAAGGAGAGCTTCCCCTTGAGCCCCGCATCCAAAGACAGCCTGAAGGCCCGCCGCACGCTCGAGCTCGACGGCGTGGCCTACGACTATTTCAGCCTGCCGGCGGCCGCCGAGGCGGGCTTGGGCGCGCTCGCCCGGCTTCCCTTCTCGCTGAAAGTGTTGCTCGAGAACCTGCTTCGGTGCGAGGACGGGCGCTCGGTGACATTAGAGGACATCGAGGCGCTCGCGGCCTGGCTCAAAGACCGCCGCTCCCAAGCCGAGATCGCCTTTCGCCCGGCGCGGGTCTTGATGCAGGACTTCACCGGCGTGCCCGCGGTGGTGGACCTGGCCGCGATGCGCGCGGCGATGGAAGCGTTGGGGAGCGACGCGGAGAAGATCAACCCCCTCTCGCCCGTCGATCTCGTGATCGACCATTCGGTGCAGGTCGATCGTTTCGGAACGAAAGATTCCTTCCACGCCAATGTCGAGATCGAGATGCGGCGAAACGCCGAGCGCTACGCCTTCCTGCGCTGGGGCGCGAGCGCCTTTCAAAACTTCCGCGTCGTGCCACCGGGAACCGGCATCTGCCATCAGGTCAATCTCGAATATCTCGCCAAGGTCGTCTGGCGCCGGGATACGGACGGCGCGCCGCTCGTCTATCCCGACACGCTGGTCGGCACCGACAGCCACACGACGATGGTCAACGGCCTCTCGGTGCTCGGCTGGGGGGTGGGGGGAATCGAGGCCGAGGCGGCGATGCTCGGCCAGCCGATCTCGATGCGGATCCCCGAGGTCGTGGGCTTTCGGCTCGAAGGGAGCTTGCGCGAGGGCGCGAGCGCGACCGACCTCGTGCTGACCGTGACCCAGATGCTCCGCGCCAAGGGCGTGGTGGGCAAGTTCGTCGAGTTCTTCGGGCCCGGCCTGGACGAGCTTTCGCTCGCCGATCGCGCGACCCTTGCCAACATGGCGCCCGAATATGGCGCGACCTGCGGCTTCTTCCCGATCGACCGCGAGACCATCGCCTATCTCGAATTCACCGGCCGGGCACCCGAGCAGGTGCGGCTCGTCGAAGCCTATGCCAAGGCCCAGGGGCTCTGGCGCGAGGCGGACGTCCCCGACGCGGGCGTCCCCGACGCGGGCGTCCCCGACGCGGGCGTCCCCGATCCGCTCTTCAGCGATACAATCGAGCTCGATATCGGAACGGTCGAACCGAGCCTCGCGGGGCCCAAGCGGCCCCAGGACAAGGTGTTCCTTTCAGGCGCGGCCGAGGCCTTCGATCAGGCCATGACCGGGCCGTTCGGGGCGCCTGGCGATTGGCGCGCGAAGCGCGTCGCGGTCGAGGGCGCCGATCACACGCTTGGCCATGGCGATGCGGTGATCGCGGCGATCACGAGCTGCACCAACACCTCGAACCCGAGCGTCATGCTCGCCGCCGGGCTGGTCGCGCGGAACGCACGGGCAAAGGGTTTAAGCGTCAAGCCCTGGGTCAAGACCTCGCTCGCGCCGGGCTCGAAAGTCGTCACCGACTATCTGAGGCAGGCCGGGCTTCAAGACGATCTCGACGCGCTCGGCTTCAACCTCGTGGGCTATGGCTGCACCACCTGCATCGGCAATTCAGGGCCGCTCCCGGGGCCGATCGAGAAGGCGATCCGCGAAGGTGAGCTCACGGTGTGCGCGGTGCTCTCGGGCAATCGCAATTTCGAGGGACGCATCAACGCGTTCGTGAAGGCGAGCTATCTGGCCTCGCCGCCCCTCGTCGTCGCCTACGCCCTCGCGGGCTCGTTGGCGGTCGATCTCGTGAACGACCCGCTCGGGCAGGACCACGACGGCAACGCGGTCTATTTGCGTGACATCTGGCCCTCGAACGCGGAGGTGAAGGGGACCGTCCGAAGCGCGGTCGGGCCTGAGATGTTCCGAAAAGAATATGCCGATGTCTTCACCGGCGACGAGGTCTGGCGCGGGATCGCGATCGCCGAGGGCCTGACCTACGCGTGGGATCCCGCCAGCACCTATGTCAAGCATCCGCCCTATTTCGAGGGCATGACCCAGACGCCGGCGGCGATCGGCGATATCGCGTCCGCGCGCATCCTCGCGCTCTTGGGCGACAGCATCACGACCGATCACATCTCGCCGGCGGGTGCGATTCAAAAAGAGAGCCCGGCGGGGAAGTATTTGATCGAGCGCGGCGTGAAACCTTCCGAGTTCAACTCCTACGGTTCGCGGCGCGGCAATCACGAGGTGATGATGCGCGGCACCTTCGCCAATCTGCGGCTCAAGAACGAGATGGCGCCGGGCACCGAAGGCGGCGTGACGAAGCACATCCCGTCGGGCAAATCGATGCCGATCTATGATGCGGCGATGAAATACAAGGCCGAAGGCACGCCCCTCGTGATCGTCGCGGGAAAGGAATACGGCGCCGGCTCGTCGCGCGACTGGGCAGCCAAGGGCACGAAGCTCCTGGGCGTCAGGGCGGTGATCGCCGAGAGCTTCGAGCGCATCCACCGCTCGAACCTGGTCGGCATGGGGGTATTGCCGCTTCAGTTCAAGGAGAGCGTGAGCCGCAAGACGCTCAAGCTCGACGGCAATGAAACCATCGACATCGGAGGCCTCGACGATATCCGGCCCGGCATGACGCTTACCACACGGATCACCCGCGCCGACGGCTCATCCGAAGAGATCACGCTCAAATGCCGGATCGACACGGCGGATGAGGCGGATTATTTCCGCCACGGCGGGATTCTCCATTACGTGCTGCGCGAGATCGTGAAGGCGGCGTGAGGGCTGAGGCGCTCGACGGGCTCAATCCCTCGGCGCGAGGCTCAATCCAGAAGGCCGAGTCGCTCGCGGACGGCGGCCTCGCGGCCCGGCTTCAAGCCAATCGTGCGTCCCTCTTGAACGGCGACCGCCGGGGGCACATCTTGGGCCGCACGGTAGAGCGCCCAGATCGCACCCACGCGGTTGGCCGATTGGCAATGCACG
>JAPUJA010000356.1 GCA_027296525.1 Pseudomonadota bacterium
GGGCCTTGGCCCGCTTCCGAGCCTCGGCCAAGGACAGCGTGCCGTGTTCGAGCCGCCCATACTCTCCCAGGGATAGCCGCTGGCGCTTGCCCGCGCTGTTGCTGTACATAGCGAAGAAGCTCTTGCGCCCGCCGTAGGATATACGCAGGCCGAGCCCGCGCGCCTTGGAGTCGAAGTAATCCAACTGTTGCGGCTTGGGCGGGATCTTGAGGCCCTTCAAGGCCCGGTGGGTGAACTCGAAGGTGCGTTTCAGTGACATAATGGTGCCCTCCTTCATCTAACAGAGGCCCATAGGTGCGCCCATAGGTGCAATATAATACCGCCCTTACGCAAACACAAGCACACAATTACAAACAGCGGCGGACAGGCTCAAGCCCGCAGTATAATTGACGTTTTTGGAGTTATTTCGGGAAAGGCTCAGGAGTATCAAAACCTTGGAAAATCGGCTTTTCGTTGGCTTGAAACCATTTTTAGCCGATCCGGCATGCTTGACGCCGATCCGCCTATTCCGTATCTTCCGCCTGGTCCGCGCCGTCTTTCCGGCGGTTCGGCGGTCTCTTGAGCCCGTTAAAGACCGCCCGATTTCGCGGCCAGCCTGATGTCTGAACCAAACCCCTAACGCGGGGAAGATGACCGACGCCCAGATGATGCCTGCACCTCAGGCAACGGCGGCCTTGGCGCTCGCCGATGGGACGGTATTTTGGGGATCGGGCATCGGCGCGACGGGGCTTCGCATCGGCGAGGTTTGTTTCAACACCGCGATCACCGGCTATCAGGAGATCCTGACCGACCCCTCCTATGCCGGCCAGATCATCACCTTCACATTCCCCCATATCGGCAATGTCGGAACGAACGACGAAGACATCGAATCGCCGATGCCCGCTGCGCGCGGCCTCGTGCTCCGCGCCGACATCACCGAGCCCTCAAACTTTCGCGCCGCGCGCCATCTCGGTCCGTGGCTCGAGAGCCACGGGCTCGTCGGCATCTCGGGCGTCGATACGCGCCGGCTCACCCGCATCTTGCGCGAACGCGGCGCCCAGACCGGTGCGCTCTGTCACGATCCCAAGGGGCCGATCGACCTCCCCGGGCTGTTCGCTCGGGCGCGGCAGTGGCCCGGGCTCGAAGGCATGGATCTCGCCAAGGAGGTCACCTGCCGCGAGAGCTACGAGTGGCGCGAGACCCGCTGGCGACTCGGCGAAGGCTATGGCACGCTCGAGCAGCCACGCCATCACGTCGTCGCGGTGGATTACGGCGCGAAGCGCAACATCCTGCGTTGCCTCGCCTCTCAAGCTTGCCGGGTGACCGTCGTTCCGGCCGACGCGAAGGCGGAAACGATCCTCGCCCACGAGCCCGACGGGATCTTTCTCTCGAACGGCCCGGGCGATCCGGCGGCGACCGGCGAATACGCGCTTGCGACCCTGCACAAGCTGATCGAGAGCGGGCTTCCGCTGTTCGGCATCTGCCTCGGTCATCAACTGCTCGCTCTCGCGCTCGGCGCGAAGACCAAGAAAATGCCTTTCGGCCACCGCGGCGCCAATCATCCGGTCAAGGAGCTCGCCACCGGCCGGGTCGAGATCACGAGTCAGAATCACGGCTTCGAGGTGCTCGCCGATTCGCTTCCCGCCGGCGTCAAGGCCACCCACTTCTCGCTCTTCGACGGCAGCCTCGAGGGGCTCGAGGTCGAAGGGCGGCCGATCTTCTCGGTGCAATACCATCCCGAGGCCTCGCCCGGCCCCCAAGACGCCCAGCATCTGTTCGCACGCTTCGTCAGCCTGATGGACGATCATGCCCAAACGCGCTGACATCGCCTCGATCCTCGTCATTGGCGCCGGCCCGATCGTGATCGGCCAGGCCTGCGAGTTCGACTATTCGGGCACGCAGGCCTGCAAGGCGCTGAAATCGGAGGGCTATCGCGTCGTGCTCGTGAACTCGAACCCGGCCACCATCATGACCGATCCCGGGCTCGCGGACGCCACCTACATCGAGCCGATCACGCCGGAGATGGTCGCCAAGATCATCGCCAAGGAACGCCCCGACGCGCTGCTTCCGACCATGGGCGGGCAGACGGCGCTCAACACCGCGGTCGCGGTTTCGGACGACGGCACGCTGCGCGAGTTTGGCGTCGAGATGATCGGCGCCTCGCGCGAAGCCATCGCGATCGCCGAGGACCGCGAGCTGTTCCGCGACGCCATGAGGGAGATCGGCCTCGACATGCCGCAAAGCCGCGTCGCCCGAAGCGTCCAAGAGGCGCAAGAGGCGCTCCCCGCGATCGGGCTGCCCGCCATCATCCGACCGTCCTACACGCTCGGCGGCACGGGCGGCGGGATCGCCTACAACCGCGAGGAGTTCGACCGGCTCGTCGCGGGCGGGCTGGATGCCTCGCCGGCGCATGAGCTGCTCGTCGAGGAGTCGGTGCTCGGTTGGAAAGAGTTCGAGATGGAGGTCGTGCGCGATAAGGCGGACAACGCGATCATCATCTGCTCGATCGAGAACATCGATCCCATGGGCGTGCATACGGGCGACAGCATCACGGTCGCGCCGGCGCTGACGCTCACCGACAAGGAGTACCAACTCATGCGCAACGCCGCGATCGCCGTGTTGCGCAAAGTCGGTGTCGATACCGGAGGCTCGAACGTTCAGTTTGCCGTCGAGCCGGAGACCGGGCGCATGGTCATCATCGAGATGAATCCCCGGGTCTCGCGCTCCTCCGCGCTCGCCTCGAAGGCTACCGGCTTTCCCATCGCGAAGGTCGCGGCCAAGCTCGCCGTCGGCTACACGCTCGACGAGATCACCAACGACATCACCGGCGTCACCCCCGCCGCCTTCGAGCCCACCATCGATTACGTGGTCACCAAGATACCGCGCTTCACCTTCGAGAAGTTCCCGGGCGCCGAACCGATCCTCACGACCTCCATGAAGTCCGTCGGCGAAGCGATGGCGATCGGGCGGACCTTCCCCGAGTCGCTCCAGAAGGCCTTGCGCTCGATGGAGACGGGCCTGACGGGCCTCAACGAAGTCGAGATCCCCGGCCTCGACGATGAGGCCGATCTGGACTCCTTGCGGCGCGAACTCGCCAAGCCCACGCCCGAGCGCATCCTGGTCATCGCCGAGGCCTTCCGGCGCGGGATCGACCTCGATGAGGTGAACGCGACCTGCCGTTACGATCCCTGGTTCCTCGCCCAGATCCGCGACATCGTCGAGGTCGAGGCGAAGGTTCGCACCCAAGGCCTGCCCGACGATGCGCCGGGACTTCTCGGCCTCAAGAAGCTTGGCTTCTCGGACGCGCGCCTCGCCGAGCTCGCCGGACTCGAGGAAAACGCCGTCATGGAACGGCGTCACCGGCACGGGGTGCATCCGGTCTACAAGCGGGTCGACACCTGCGCCGCCGAATTCGCGTCCCAAACACCCTACATGTATTCCTGCTACGAGGGCGACGGTACCGCCCCGGCGGAATGCGAGGCCGCGCCGTCGGAGGCGCGCAAGATCATCATCCTGGGCGGCGGCCCCAACCGGATCGGTCAGGGCATCGAGTTCGACTATTGCTGTGTCCATGCGGCCTATGGGCTTGCCGAGGCCGGCTTCGAGACGATCATGGTCAATTGCAATCCGGAGACGGTTTCGACCGACTACGACACCTCCCACCGACTCTATTTCGAGCCACTCACCATCGAAGACGTGATCGAGATCGTGCGCGTCGAGGGCGCGCGCGGCGAGGTCGTCGGGCTTAATATCCAGTTTGGCGGGCAAACGCCCCTCCGATTGGCCAAGGCGCTCGAGGCCGCGGGCATCCCGATCCTGGGCACCTCGCCAGACGCCATCGATCTCGCCGAGGACCGCGAGCGCTTTCAGAAGCTCCTGAAACGGCTTGACCTCCGGCAACCGGCGAACGGGACGGCCCATTCCCTGGAGCAGGCGGCGGCGATCGTCGAGCGGATCGGCCTGCCAGTGGTCGTGCGCCCCTCCTATGTGCTCGGCGGGCGCGCCATGGAGATCATCCATGACGCCGATTCGCTTGAGAAATACATGCGCGAGGCCATCAAGGTGTCGGGTGACGCGCCGGTGCTGATCGACCGTTTTTTGCAGGATGCCATCGAGGTCGATGTCGACGCCGTGGCCGACGGCGAACGGGTCTTCATCGCCGGGATCATGGAGCATATCGAAGAGGCCGGCGTCCATTCGGGCGACTCGGCCTGCTCGCTTCCGCCCTACTCACTCGGGCCCGGGATGATCGAGGAGCTGAGCGCCGAGACCGAGGTGCTCGCCAGGGAACTCGGCGTCGTGGGCCTGATGAACGTGCAATACGCCATCCAGAACGGGGAGCTCTACCTGCTCGAGGTCAATCCGCGCGCGAGTCGCACGGTCCCCTTCGTCGCCAAGACCATCGGCATCCCGATCGCCAAGATCGCGGCGTGCGTCATGGCCGGCGCGAAGCTCAGTGAATTCGACCTCGAACGGCCGCCGCTCGGTCACGTCGCGGTCAAGGAAGCCGTCTTTCCCTTCGCGCGCTTTCCGGGCGTCGATGTTCTGCTTGGGCCCGAGATGAGGTCGACCGGCGAGGTGATGGGGCTCGATTCCGACTTCGGCCGGGCGTTCGCCAAATCGCAGATCGCGAGCGGCAACGGCGTACCGCTGGAGGGCACCGTCTTCATTTCCGTCAAGGATCACGACAAGCCCACGATGATCGAGATCGGCCGCATGCTCATCGACATGGGGTTCGACCTGCTCGCGACCCGCGGCACCGCCAAGGCGCTCGACGACGCCGGATTGCCCGTCCGTGTCGTCAACAAGGTGCTCGAAGGGCGGCCCCACATCGTGGACGCGATCATGAACGGCGAGGTCCGCCTCGTGATCAACACGACCGAGGGCGCGCAGGCGATCGCCGACAGCGCGAGCCTAAGGCGAGCGGCGCTTCTGAACCACGTGCCCTATTGCACCACGGCGGCCGCGAGCCGGGCGATGGTCTTGGGCATCACGGCGCTCAGGGGCGGAACACTTGAAGTGATGCCTCTACAGGCCTATTCAGCATTCCCTTAAGGCTCTAGTCTTAGAGTCTGCCGTCTGATCCTCGCGCAGCATTCCCGAGCGGAAGGAAGCCGGATGGAAAAGATCCCGATGACCGCCGACGGGCTCGAACGCCTCAAGGAGGAGCTGCGTCGTCTCAAGACCGAAGAGCGTCCCGCCGTGGTGCGCGCCATCGGGGCCGCCCGGGAGATGGGGGATATCAGCGAGAACGCCGAATACCATGCCGCCAAGGAGCGTCAGGGCTTCATCGAGTCGCGCCTGGGCGAGCTCGAGGACAAAATCCGGCGCGCACAGGTGATCGAGGTCGAGAAGCTCTCGGGCAAGCGGATCCAATTCGGCGCCACCGTCAGGCTCGTCGATGAAGACAGCGGCAAGAAGAAGACCTACAGGATCGTCGGTGCGGACGAGGCCGATGCCGCCCAAGGCTTGCTGTCGATCGCCTCGCCGCTCGCCCGCGGCCTGATCGGCAAGGAGCCGGGCGATTCGGTCGAGATCAGCACGCCGGGCGGAATCAAGGCCTACGAAATCCGCTCCGTCTCCTACAAATAGCCGGGACTTCCACGGTCCAAAGCGGATTGCCGGGCGAAGCGCGCCGTCGCGGTGGTCTGGAAGCTTCCGGTTGACCGCCCCCTAAGAACCCCGAATAGTAACCGCCGGAACGGCATCGAACGGTATCCGGGGTCATGAAAGCATCCGATCTTTTTGTCCGCTGCCTCGAAGAGGAGGGCGTTCGCTACATCTTCGGCATTCCCGGCGAGGAAAACGCCGACGTGATGATCTCGTTGATGGAGAGCCGCATCGAGTTCGTTCTGTGCCGCCACGAGCAGGCCGCCGCCTTCATGGCCGACGCCTACGGCCGGCTCACGGGCCAAGCCGGCGTCTGCCTCGGCACGCTCGGGCCGGGCGCGACCAATCTCGTGACCGGTGTCGCGGACGCCAATATGGACCGGGCGCCCCTCGTTTGCATCATCGGCCAAGCGGATACCGAACGCCTCCACAAGGAGAGCCACCAGAACATGAATTCGGTGGAAATGTACCGCCCGATCACGAAATGGGCGCAATCCGTCAACCACTCCGACAGCATCCCCGAGATCGCCCGCAAGGCCTTCAAGCTTGCGGAAGCTGAAAAGCCCGGCGCGGTCCTGATCGAGCTGCCCGAAGACATCGCCAAGACGCAAAGCCGGATGCGACCGATCCGGCGCGTAAAGACGCGCCGGCCGGGCGCGGACCACAAGGCCGTCGCCCAGGCCGTCGATATCATCGCCGGGGCCAAGCAGCCGATCATCCTCGCGGGCAACGGCGCGGTCCGCAAGCGGGCCGCCCAGCAACTCATGCGCCTCGCCGGAAACACCGGCGTCGGCGTGGTCACCACATTCATGGGAAAAGGCGCGATCCCCCGGAGCGACCCCCATTGCCTCTTCACCGTGGGCCTTCAGGGCAAGGACCACATCCTCGGCGCGCTGTGCGATGCCGACGTCATCGTTTCGGTGGGCTACGACCTCGTGGAGTACAGCCCGTCCTTCTGGAACCGCGACGGCGCGAAGAAGATCGTGCATATCGACTTCACGCCGGCGGAGATCGACAAGGACTATCCCGTGACCGTGGACATCGCGAGCGATATTGCCGATGCCCTTTGGCAGATCAACGAGGAGATCGAGAAGCGCTTCAAGGCGCGGCTTCCGCTGAACGACATCGGGGGGCGGGCCGGCTTGCGCGAGACCATCCTCGGCGATCTGGAGATGGAACGCGAGGATCTGTCATTCCCGATGAAGCCGCAGAAAGTGCTCTACGACACCCGCCAGGTCATGGGGCCGGAAGACATTCTGCTCTCCGACGTCGGCGCCCATAAGATGTGGGTTGCACGCTACTATCAATGCGACACGCCGAACACCTGCCTCATCTCCAATGGCTTCTGCAGCATGGGCTTCGCCTTCCCCGGCTCGATCGGGGCCAAGTTCGCCTTTCCCGGACGGCGCGTGCTCTCGATCAATGGCGACGCCGGGTTCTTCATGAACGCCCAAGACATCGAGACGGCCGTGCGCCACAAGCTCAACGTCGTCGCGATGATCTGGATGGACGGCGAATATGGCTTGATCAAGTGGAAACAGCAAAACACGTTCGACGGCAAGCACAGCGATCTCGCCTTCGGCAACCCCGATCTCGAGAGCTGGGCCGGCTCCTACGGCGCCTGGGGCCGCACCCTCGAAACCGCCGACGCGCTCGTCCCTACCCTCGAGGAAGCGTTCCGCCAGAAGGGTCCCGCCATCGTCGGCGTGCCCATCGACTATCGGGAGAATCTCAAGCTCACGAAACGGCTCGGCGAAATCGAGTTCACGATCTGAGGGTGGTGCGCACCCCGAGCGCGGGTTTCGAGGCGGTTATTTGATCTCCACCTCGACGAAGATCACCTCCGTTCCGCCGCCGTTGACGACGTCGTGCTCGACCCCCTGTTCGCGAAAATAAGGCTGCCCCGCGGTGAGCTCCACGCGCCGCTCCTCAGCGCTTTCCTTGATGAGGAGCGTGCCGTCGCGTATCGGGACGATCACATAGTCGAACTCATGGCGGTGAAACCCGGTCGCCGCCTCGGGCTCCAGGCGCCACTGAAGCACTCGGACCCGATCGTTGTCGATCAGCTTTGTCGCCACCCCTCGCTTGCTCATCCCGCATTCCCTTCCTGCTCGTTCCACCTCGCGACTCACCCAAGCCGGATCATCGCCGGTCCCCCCAACATCCAAGATGATCAGTTCCAGCCGGTGTAGACCTCGAGTCCGCGCTTCTTGATCTGGCCGCCGATCACCGCGCGCTGGATCTCGGAGGTCCCTTCCCAGATCCGATCGACGCGCAGGTCCCGATAGAGCCTTTCCACCGGGTTCTCGCGCATATAGCCGCGCCCGCCCAGGATCTGAAGCGCCGTGTCGACGACCCGCCCGGCCATCTCCGAGCAGTGGAGCTTGAGCGCGCTCACCCGCGCATGCACGAGCTTACGCCCGATGTCCCGGTCGATCTCCCAGGCGACGCGATAGAGCATCGATTTCGCCGCCATGATCTCGACCGCCATGTCCGCGATCATGAACTCGATCGCCTGAAAATCACGGATCGGCCGGCCGAACTGGACGCGCGTGGCCGCGTGCTCGTTCGCAATCTCCGCCGCCCGGGTCGCGGCGCCGACACAGTGAGCCGCGATCTCGAGGCGCGCCTCGACGAACCAGTCCTTCGTCAGCTCGAAACCCTCGCCGACGCCGCCCAACATCTTGTCGGCGCCGACCTCGACACCGTCCAAGACCACCTCGGCATGCTCGTGAATATAGTTGTGCATGAACTTGGGCGAGCGCACATGGCGAACACCCGGGAGGTCGTGATCCACGAGAAAGAGCGTCGGCTTCTCCGCATCGCCGTCGACATGGGCGTGCAGGATCATGAAATCGGCGGCGTCGAAGGAGGTCACGAACCATTTCTCACCGTCGATGACGTAGTGATCGCCTCGCTTGACCGCCCGCGTCTTAATGAGCCGGGGATCGGAGCCGGCGTCCGGCTCGGTGACGGCGTAGCAATCACGCCGCTCGCCACGGCAGCAGGGAACGAGATAGTCCCGCTTCTGCGCGTCCGTGCCCTCCTTCAAACAGATGGCCGGCATCCACACGACGGCCCACAGCCCGTTGGATGCCCGCCCCAGCTGCTCCTGGATGAGAACCTGTTGAAAAATAGAACAGCCCGTGCCGCCGTCTTCGGGCGCGTGGTTGATGCCCGCGAAACCCCACTCGATCACCGCATCGCGCAAAGGCCCACGGCTCTCCTTGGGCAAATGTCCGTGCTCCTCGACCTCGAGCTCGCGGGGCAGCAGCACCTCGTCGCAAAACGCGCGGGCCTTGCCGTGAAGATCGCGCTCCTCGTTCGTCAGCTCGAGATGCATTTCACCTCGCTCCTTCGGCCATCGCGTGCAAGCCGCGGGCGGCACATGCCGGCCTCATGATCGAACCCCAACCGCCCGTCAAGCGGCGCGAGGACCGTGCAGGGGGCGAAGATGGAGCGGGTGAAGGGAGTCGAACCCTCGACATCCAGCTTGGGAAGCTGACGTTCTACCACTGAACTACACCCGCCCGGGATTTCGACTATAGGACAGGGGCCGGGAGATCGGCAAGCGGACCCCAAGGGCCACGGACCCCAAGGGCCACGGACCCCAAGGGCCACGGACCCCAAGGGCCACGGACCCCAAGGGCCACGGACCCCAAGGGCCACGAACCCCAAGGGCCACGAACCCCAAGGGCCACGAACCTCAAGGGCCATGGACCCCAAGGGCCATGGCCCCCAAGGGCCCAATCGCCGGGTGAGTCCGATCGCCGGAGGGGGCTTGCCCGGGACGGGTCGCGGCTAGTCGGTGGCGGGGTCGGGGATGCGCCCGGCGGTCTCGGTCTCCAGACCCGCCGCCCGCCGCGCGGCCCGTCGCTCCTCGCCCGAATACACCCGGCGCCGGCCGCGCCGCCGATCGGGACCGTTGTAGCTCGGCGCCGCGACGAACTCGCGCTCGCCTTTCACCACGATGATCAGGTGCTCGAAGAGAGACTTGATCGAGGGCGGCTTCAGAAGGAACTCGTTGATGCCCGCGTCGCGCGCTTCGAACAACCGCTTCTCGTCGCACACCGACCCGGTCATCAGAATCGGAATGTGCCGCGCGGGGCGCAGGGGATCGGTGCGCAGGCGCCGTGTCAGCTCGATTCCGGTCATCACGGGCATCTGATACTCGCAGATGACCATGTCCGGAGCGATGCGCTTCATCAGGGCGATCGCCTCTTCGCCGTTCCCGGCCGTGCTGACGTGCTGAACGCCGAGCAGTTTCAGGGATTCGACGAGCGATCTGAGCGCACCCGCATTGTGATCGCCGACCAGGACCGTCAACTTATCGAAAGGCGACACGCTCGCCGTTATCGACTCGCTTTCCACGTCGTCGGCGGCGGCCTGAAATGCTAATTTATCCATGATTTCAATGATTCGTGGACATCTATCGCCTGATTTGTAGCGTCCGACGGATTGACAATTCGTTAACCGAGACCGCGCCGGCAAACACCAAAAATTGACTTTCCTCGAGGCCCGCACGGGCCTACCAATAGGGCAGACAGCGGCGAGGCGCGATGTGACGGAAATGGCGAGAGCATCACTCGATCCGGCGAAATTCCGCGATCCGGCCCGTACGGCGGAGGGCAAGCCGCGGGCCCGGGTGGCCTTTCGCACGCTGAAGACCCTCTGGTTCAACACCGGCACCCTGTGCAACCTCACCTGCGAAAACTGCTACATCGAATCGAGCCCGCACAACGACCGCCTCGTCTACCTCTCGGCGGAGGAGGTCGCCCGCTTCCTCGACGAGCTCGGTTCGAACGGGTGGCGCACCGAGGAGATCGGCTTTACGGGCGGCGAGCCTCTCATGAACCCCGACATCATCGCGATGCTCGAGGACAGCCTCCAGCGGGGTTATCGGGCGCTCGTGCTGACCAATGCGATGCGCCCCATGATGAAGCAGGCGCGCGCGCTGCGCGATTTGCACCGGCGTTTCGCCCGCAAGCTCGTCCTGCGCGTCTCCGTCGATCACTACACGCCCGAACTGCACGAGGCGGAACGGGGTCCGCGCTCGTGGAAGCCCATGCTGGCCGGCCTCACTTGGCTGGCCGAACACGGCTTCACGATCCATGTCGCCGGCCGCACGCGCTGGAACGAGGACGAAACGCGCTTACGCGAAGGCTACGCTCGATTCTTCGCCGCCAACGGCATCGCGCTCGACGCGCAGGATCGCGCGCAGCTCGTTCTCTTCCCGGAGATGGATGAAAAAGCGGACGTGCCCGAGATCACCGAAAGCTGCTGGGAAATACTGAATGTCGAGCGCGACAGCATGATGTGCGCCACCTCGCGCATGGTGGTGAAACGCAAGGGAGAGGAGCGACCCGTCGTGATGCCGTGCACCCTGTTGCCCTACGACAAGCGTTTTGAAATGGCCGAAACGCTCGCCGGTGCGACCCACGAGGTGGCGCTCAACCATCCCCACTGCGCCCGCTTCTGCGTCCTGGGCGGGGGCGCCTGCAGCGTGACCGCCGAGTGAAACACCGGCTCACAAGGCTCGCCCCATGGGGCGATCACTGGACAAGCCCGCTCGAGCCCGCGATAGTGGCCCCCGATTCGCCCGGCACCCCCGATTTGGCCGGCGTTTTCAGGAGCCCTGGATGTACAAGGAAACCACACAACTAATCGACGTGACCGTCGAGCCCTATTATCTCGACGACCAGTCCTCGCCCGATGAAGGCCACTATGTTTGGGCGTATCGCGTGCGAATCGAGAACAATGGCATCGAAACGGTCCAGCTGCTCAACCGCCATTGGCAGATCACGGACGCGAAGGGTCAGGTCCAGGAAGTGCGGGGTCCCGGCGTGGTCGGCGAACAACCCGTGCTCAAGCCGGGAGAAGCATTCGAGTACACGAGCGGCTGCCCGCTGACGACGCCGTCGGGCATCATGGTGGGCAGCTACGAGATGGAAACACTCGGAGGGAAGAGATTCGACATCAAAATTCCCGCCTTTTCGCTCGACAGCCCGCACCAAGAGAGCCTCATCCAATAGCTCATGCGAGCGCCTTTGGGCCCGGGTGCCCATGGCGAAACCCGCGTGTGCCGAGATTTTTCTTGACTTCCCGCTCCCAGAACCCAGCTTTGTACCCGGGATGCCGGCCGAGCTTGGCCGGTTCGCGTAAGAAATATAGCGCAAGCAATAAGTTAGGAGACATGCACGGTGGATGGACCTGAGCGCGCCAGCACGCCGAGCCGGGAAAAATCCCCCGGGAAGGACCGGGACAAGTCCCGGGTGACGACGCTCGAACCGGAGCCCCGGCGCCCGCCGCGACGGGAGGCGGAAGAGGCGGTGCGCACCTTGATCCGTTGGGCGGGCGACGACCCGGCCCGCGAAGGCCTCGTCGAAACGCCCTCGCGCGTCGTGCGTGCCTTCCAGGAATGGTTCGAAGGTTACGACCAGAACCCGGTCGACATCCTGCGCCAGACCTTCGAGGAAACCGACGGCTACGATGAGATGATCGTGCTGCGGAACATCCGAATCGAGTCCCATTGCGAACACCATCTCGCACCCATCATCGGGAGTGCCCATGTCGCCTATCTGCCGCATCATCGAGTGGTCGGCATCAGCAAGCTCGCCCGCGTCGTCGAGCTCTTCGCACGGCGCCTGCAGATTCAAGAAAAAATGACCACGCAGATTGCGGACACCCTCAACGAAGTATTGAAGCCGAAAGGCGTTGCCGTCGTGATCGAGGCGGCGCATCAATGCATGACGACACGCGGTGTGTACAAACCGAGTGTGACGATGATCACGAGCCGTATGCTCGGCGACTTCCGATCGAATCCCACGACGCGGCGGGAATTTCTCAGCATGATCGGCAACCCGCCGGTAAGGGAGATCGCTTAGGCGTCCGCCTCAAAGGTCATTCCCGGCGCGCTGACGTGGGGCTTGGCCGGGGCTGGCGTCTGAAAAAGGGCGAAACAGAGCGGCCGTATCGTGACCGACTTCCGGCCCATCCTCCTCGTCATCGGGGTCCTGCTCACGACCGTCGCGCTCGCCATGTTGTTTCCGGCGATCGCGGACAGCATCGACGGGAACAGCGGTTGGCGTGTCTTCCTGGCCTCGGCGCTCGTCAGCCTGTTCATCGGGGTGTCGCTCGTCCTCGTCAACCGGGGCGAGCCCGCGAAACTTTCCGTCCGTCAGGCTTTTCTCCTGACGGCATTGAGCTGGATTTTTATTTCCGCGGTCGCCGCGCTCCCCTTCGTGTTCGCCGATCTGGGCCTGAGTTACACGGACGCTTTCTTCGAGGCCGTGTCCGGCCTCACCACGACGGGCTCGACGGTGATCGTCGGCCTCGACGACGCGCCCCCGGGAATCCTCCTGTGGCGGGCGATCCTCCAATGGCTCGGCGGGATCGGCATCATCATCATGGCGGTCGCCGTCTTGCCCATGCTGCAGGTCGGCGGCATGCAGCTCTTCCGCACCGAGCAGGCGGCCGATCAGTCGGAGAAGGTGCTCCCGCGCGCCGCCCAGATCGCCGGCGCCATCGGAATAATCTATCTGGCACTCACCGCGCTGAACGCCATCTGCTACTGGTTCGCCGGCATGAGCACCTTCGAAGCGGTCTGTCACGCCATGACGACCATCGCCACAGGAGGTTACTCAACTTCCGACGAATCGATCGGCCACTTCAACAGCACGGGC
>JAPUJA010000357.1 GCA_027296525.1 Pseudomonadota bacterium
GCGCGCGCCATCACCTTGCCGAACGCCTTGTAGGCGGCGTTCGACTTGGGCGCGGTCGCGAGATAGAGCACGGTCTGGGCGATGGCGAGCTCGCCTTCAGGGGAGCCGAGCCGCTCATAGCTCTCCCACCCGGCGAGGCTCTGGGTGACGGCCTGCGGGTCGGCAAGCCCGATATCCTCGACCGCGAATCGCACGAGACGCCGCGCGATGTAGCGCGGATCCTCGCCGCCATCGAGCATGCGGGCGAGCCAGTAGAGCGCCGCGTCGGCGTCCGATCCTCTGAGCGATTTGTGGAGCGCACTGATGAGGTTGTAGTGGCCCTCCTGTGATTTGTCGTAGAGCGGACGCCGCCGCTGGACGACCCGCATCAAGGCTTCGGTATCCAGCGGTTTCCCCTCGCGGAGCGAAAAAAGCTCCTCCGCGAGATTGATGACGAACCGGCCGTCGCCATCGGCCATCGCGCGCAGGGCGGTGCGGGCGTTCCTATCGGTGGGAAGCGCGCGGTCCTCCAGCGCCTCGACGCGCTCGAGCAGCACCTCGAGATCGGCATCGCCCAGCCGATGGAGCACGAGCACCTGGCAACGCGACAACAACGAGCCGTTGAGCTCGAAGGATGGGTTCTCCGTGGTCGCGCCCACGAGGGTGATGGTGCCGTCCTCCACCACGGGAAGAAAGGCGTCCTGCTGCGCGCGGTTGAAGCGATGGATCTCGTCGACGAAAAGCAGAGTTCCGCGTCCATCGCCGCGCCGCGTGCGCGCGCCGTCAAAAATCTTGCGCAACTCGACGACGCCGGAGAAGACGGCCGAGAGGGGCACGAACTCGAGATCGCCGAGCCCGGCCAGAAGCCGCGCGATGGTCGTCTTGCCGCAGCCCGGTGGCCCCCAGAGAATAAGGGAGGCGATGCGCCGGTTGGCCACCATGCGCCCGATCGGGCCCTCGGGCCCGAGCAAATGGTCCTGACCGACGACGTCTTCGAGCCGCTCGGGCCTCAGCCGATCGGCCAAAGGCCGTTTCGGGGCGTGGGCCTCGAAGAGGTTCTGAACCTCTTCCTCCTTACTCGCCATCTTGCGGCCCCTGCACCCTCGCGCCGCTTCGGCCAAGGGCGCCGAATGCGCAAAACCACGCTCGAACGCAGTGTAATGCCCTAGAATGCAAAGGGCAGCCCCTTTGGCTGCCCTCGGATCCCGGTGGCGAGGATGAGATCAACTTTGCTCCGCCTCCTCCTCGCTCACGACGGGGCCTGAATCCTGCCCCTTGGCCTCCGGATCCCGATCGACGAACTCGATGACCGCCATCGGCGCGGCGTCGCCATAACGAAAGCCCGCGCGCACCACCCGCGTGTAACCCCCCGGGCGTTCCGCGTAGCGATCCGCAAGGGTCGTGAACACCTTATCCGTCAGAGCCTCGTTGCGGACCACATTGAGCACCTGGCGCCGCGCGTGCAGGCCCCCGCGCTTGCCGAGCGTGACGAGCTTCTCCACCACGGGCCGAAGCTCCTTCGCCTTGGGCAAGGTCGTCGAAATCTGCTCGTGCTTCACGAGGGCCGTCGCCAGATTGTTGAAGAGCGCCTTGCGGTGTGCGCTCGTGCGGTTCAGCTTTCGACCGCTCATTCGGTGACGCATTGCCCTCTTTCCCTTATCGATCCCGCCGACTAGTAAGGTTCCTCGAGTTTTCGGGCCATCTCGTCGATGTTTTCGGGCGGCCAGTCGAGGATCTCCATGTCGAGATTCAGACCCATATGGCCGAGAACCTCCTTAATCTCATTCAGAGACTTGCGCCCAAAATTCGGCGTGCGCAGCATCTCGGCCTCGCTCTTCTGCACAAGATCCCCGATATAAATGATGTTGTCGTTCTTCAGGCAATTGGCCGAGCGAACCGAAAGTTCGAGCTCGTCGACCTTGCGCAGGAGATTGGGGTTGAAGCCGGGTTCGACCGCTTGGGCCGCATCGGTCATCGCTGTCGGCTCTTCGAAATTGATGAAAAGCTGAAGCTGGTCCTGGAGGATTCGCGCGGCGAGCGCCACGGCGTCTTCAGGCTTTACCGTGCCGTCGGCCTCGACCTCCATGATGAGTTTGTCATAGTCGGTCACCTGACCGACCCGGGTGTTCTCGATGCGATAGGCGACCTTGCGCACGGGGCTGTAAAGGGCGTCGATCGGAATCAGGCCGATGGGAGCGTCCTCGGGACGGTTTTGAGACGCCGCGACGTAGCCCTTCCCGTTCTCAACAGTCAACTCCATGTTCAACTTAGCGCCCTCGTCAAGCGTACAGATGATAATATCCGGATCCATGATCTCGATGTCGTGGCCGCATTCGATCATCCCGGCGGTCACCTCGCCCGGCCCTTCGGACTTTAGCGTCATGTGCTTCGGCCCCTCGCCGTGCATGCGCAAGGCCAGCGACTTGATGTTGAGCACGATGTCGATGACGTCCTCGCGCACACCGGGAACCGACGAAAACTCGTGCAGGACGTTGTCAATCTGAACCGAGGTCACCGCAGAACCGCGCAAGGAAGATAACAGAATCCGCCGAAGTGAATTGCCCAGAGTCAGCCCGAAGCCCCGCTCGAGCGGCTCGGCGATGACCGTGGCCCGGCATTCCCCATCGGCGCCAGGTTCGATCGTCAGCTTCGACGGTTTGATCAACTCCTGCCAATTCTTCTGGATCACGTGAAGGTCCTCTTTCCTTGATGCGAAGCGAACTCAGCGGAAGGATGGTCCGTCGTACCGGTTCGCCATCAAATTTCGTTGCCGGCGGGTGGCGCCGGGGGATTTACACCCGGCGACGCTTCGGAGGCCGACACCCGTTGTGTGGGATCGGCGTCGAGTCGCGGATCGACGTGATCGTGAAGCCGGCGGCCTGAAGCGCGCGCAAGGCCGACTCGCGCCCCGATCCAGGTCCACGCACGGAGACTTCGAGTGTTTTCACACCGTGCTCCGCAGCCTTGCGTCCGGCATCCTCCGCAGCCACTTGGGCCGCGTAAGGCGTCGATTTCCGGGAGCCCTTAAAGCCAAGGCTACCCGCCGATGACCAGCAGATCGTGTTTCCCTGGACGTCGGTGATCGTGATCAGCGTGTTGTTGAATGTCGCGTTTACATGCGCGACCGCTGAGGAAATGTTCTTCTTCTCCCGGCGTTTGACCCGAGAGCTCGTGGATTTTGCCATATTGCGCTCTTACTTCTTGGCCACCCTCTTCTTACCGGCGATGGGCCGCGCGGGACCCTTGCGGGTGCGCGCGTTCGTGTGGGTCCGCTGACCGCGCACAGGCAGGCCACGGCGATGACGCAGACCCCGGTAACAGCCGAGATCGAGCAACCGCTTGATGTTCATCGCCACGTTACGGCGCAGGTCGCCCTCGACCGTGTAGTCCTTGTCGATGAGCTCTCGGACCCTCATCACTTCATCGTCGGTCAGATCGCTGACGCGGCGCTCGGGCGTGAGGCCCGCTTTCTCACAGATCTGCTGCGCGTGACGGCGGCCGATACCGTGGATATAGGTCAACGCAATGACCGCACGTTTGTTGGTTGGGATGTTGACACCGGCGATTCGCGCCACGCCTTGACCTCCGATCGATCAGGCAAACGTCACCCTTGCCCGGGACGTCGCCCCGAACGGCACCGTGATTATAGGAAGAATACCAATATGGTCAATCACTTTGCGCATTTAAACCACCTAAAGCGCCGCCCCGATCTGCCGTTTGACCTCTTCGATCGAGGCCATGCCATCGACCGTCCGCAGGACCTTGCGACCGCGATAATAGGGCAGCAGCGGCGCCGTCTGGTCATGGTAGGCCTTGAGCCGGGCCTTCATGGTCTCGCCATTGTCGTCCTTTCGGCGCACGAACTCCGTGCCGCCGCAGACATCGCAGATACCGTCGCGTTTCGGGCGTTTGAAGCGCTCGTGGTAGCCCTCGCCACAGCTCGCGCAGGTAAAGCGGCCTTCCACACGCTCGATCAAAGGCAAGTCTTCGACCTGAATTTCTATTACACGATCAAGCTTTAAAGATTTTTCTTCGAGCATTCTATCAAATGCTGTGGCTTGCGCGACGGTGCGCGGAAAGCCGTCGAGGATGAAGCCTTTGGCGCAGTCGGGCTCGGCGATCCGCTCGGCGATCATCTCGATCATGATATCGTCGGGCACCAGTTCGCCGGCCTCCATGATAGCCTTGACGCGCTTGCCCAAGTCCGTGCCCGCGGCCACGGCGGCCCGGAGCATATCCCCGGTCGAGAGCTGGACGACGCCCAGACTCTCGACGAGCGCTTGGGCCTGGGTCCCCTTTCCGGCGCCCGGCGGTCCGAGAAGAATCAGCTTCACCCGCGCCGTCCCCTCAATTTGGATTTCTTGATGAGCCCTTCATATTGGTGGGCGAGCAGATGGGCCTGGATCTGTCCCACCGTGTCCAGGGTGACGGTCACCACGATAAGCAGGCTCGTACCCCCAAAATAGAACGGCAGGGCCCACTGGGAGATCAGCAATTCGGGCAAAAGCGCGACTGCGGTAAGATAACAGGCCCCCGCCACGGTCAACCGCGTCAGCACATAATCGAGATACTCCGCGGTGTTCCGCCCCGGCCGGATGCCGGGGATGAAACCCCCTTGCTTCTTCAGGTTGTCCGCCGTTTCCGTGGGATTGAAGACGTAGGAGACATAGAAGAAGGTGAAGAAAATGATCGCCGCCGCGTAGAGCAGCATGTAGACCGGTTGGCCGCGCCCGAGATAGCCCGCAAGCATGCTGAGCCACTGGGGGCCCTGCCCCGCATTGACCCCGATCGCCGTGATCGGCAGCAGGAGGATGGAGCTTGCAAAGATCAGCGGAATGACCCCGGCGCTGTTGAGCTTGAGGGGCAGATGGCTGCTCTCTCCCCCCACCATGCGCTGCCCCATCTGGCGCTTCGGATATTGCACCAGGATGCGCCGCTGGGCGCGCTCGACGAAAACGATGAAGACGATTACCACCATCACCATGAGGATGAGAAAGCCGACCAAGCCGATATTGAGCGAGCCGAGCCTCGCAAGCTCAAGCGTGTTGTAGATAGCGCTCGGGAGCTCGGCAACGATGCCGGAGAAGATGAT
>JAPUJA010000358.1 GCA_027296525.1 Pseudomonadota bacterium
TCCGGGTCGGAGGAGCCCGAGCCGTCGAGGGTGACGCTCTCGGCCCCGTCGTTGTCGGCGTCGATGACCGTCTGATCGGGACCCGCATTCGCCGTCGGCGGATCGTTCGGATCCGTCACCGTGACGATCACGGTATCGGTATTGCTCAAGCCGCCATCGCTCACCGTCAGCGTGATGGTGTGCACGCCCACAGAGAGGCTGACCGTGGGATTGACGCCCGTGGCGATGGTCGCGCCGCCCTCGGACCAGTCGTAGGTCAGTGTGTCACCCGTATCCGGGTCGGAGGAGCCCGAGCCGTCGAGGGTGACGTCCTCGGCCCCGTTGTTGTCGGCGTCGATGACGTTCTGGTCGGGACCCGCATTCGCCGTCGGCGCCTGGTTCGCGGCGGCGTTGATTGTGACCGTCACCGTCGCGCTGTCCGAGCCGCCGTTGCCGTCCGCGATCCAGTATTCGAAGTTGTCCACGCCGGTTTCCCCGGGGTTCGGCGTGTAGGTCACGGTGTCGGTGCTGTCGCCCGCACCCATCTCGTTGATCGCGACCGTGCCCTTCGCGCCGTGCGTCGCAGAGGTGATGTCGAGGCCGTCACCCTCGGGATCCGTGTCGTCGGTGAGCACGTTAATAACCACGGCGAGGCCCTCGTCCGTCGTCGCCTCGTCGTCGCCTGCGATGGGATCGTCGTTGATCCCGTTGATCGTGACGGTGACCGTGGCGACGTCCGTAAGAGCGCCGTCGGAGATCGTGTAGGTGAAGCTGTCGACGCCCGTCGCATTGAGGTTCGGCGTGTAGGTCACCGTGTCGGTGCTTGTGCCCGTGCCGTTGTCATTGATCACGACCACGCCGACCGCGCCTTGCGTGACGGAGACGATATCGAGGCCATCGCCATCGGGATCGATGTCGTCTGCGAGCACGTCGATCTCGACCGCGACTTCCTCGTCGGTCGTTGCCCCGTCGTCGCCGGCAATGGGTTGGCTATTCGTGGGCCCACCGCCGCCATCGCCAAGGGGCGCGCGCCACATCTCGAACTCGAAATTGCCGGTGCCCAGGAAGGAATAGACACGGGCCTGGAAGGTCTTGCCCACGTCGGCGGCGGTCGGGAAGTAGTGGACCGTCTCCCGCCGGCCGGCGCCCTGGACGATGTAGCCCACCAAGATGTCGTAGACGCCGCACCATTCGCCCGCGGCCGGGCAGGTGCTCACGGTGATGTCGGTCGAGCCGGCGGGAACGACGGCGTTGGTCGCGACGTCGATGAGCTCGAGCTCGAAATCGGGATCGTATTCCCAGCCGCCCCAGCCGTCGCAGTCGAGGAAGGGGAACCAGTAGCAGTAGGCGGTGCCGTCGATCGTGACGGTCATGGCGATGCCCGTCTCGATGTCGCCGGCCGTGACCGTGAAGGGGGCGCTGAACCACTCGCCGCCGTCGATGAGGAAGGCGATCTCCCGATGGTAGGCCGCGAAGGGCGTCGGCGTCGCGCCGGCAATGCCCAGCGCCTCGTTGACCGCGAGGAAGCCGTCGATCGCGCCCGCGCCATATTCGTTGTCCGCGCCCGGCGCGCCGAAGTCGCGCGCGGTGTTGGCGAGAATGGCGAGCGCCTTCTCATAGGGCAGGCCGCCGGCGTCGGCGACGCTGAGCGTCGGGTCGGCGTCGACCAAGAGCGCGATCAGCCCTGCGGTGAAGGGCGTCGCCATGGAAGTGCCGCTGAGGCTGAAGTAGCCGTTCGTCGAACTCCCGTCGGCCGCGAAGATGTATGTGCCCGGCGCGCTGATGTCGGGCTTCATGATGCCGGAAAGATTCGGCCCGCGGCTCGAGAAGCCGGCGAGATACTGGCCGCCGCCGCGGATATCCTCCCAGTTGCTGAGTGCGCCGACCGCGATGCTCTTCTCGGCGGCCGCGGGCGAGCCCACGGTGCCCTCGCCGGGGCCGGAATTGCCGTTCGCGACCACGACGATCTTGGGGTCGCTGTCGCCGACATTGATAACGCCGCCGGTGGCGATGAAGCTGCAGCCGGAGCTTCCGGCCGGATCGGCGATGCAGTTGACGGCCGCGCTCATGGCGTCGAGCCCGTCCGAGACGCGCAGCGTGCCGATGCTCATGGAGATGATGTCGGCGGGCTGCTCGCTGCACCACTCCATGGAGCGGATGATTTGCTCGGCGGTGGCGCTGCCCGCGCTGTTCAGCCCCTTGGCGATGTAGAGGTTCGCCGCGGGCGCGACGCCCTGGATGAAGCGTGTGCCCGAGAAGCCGCCGCCACCGGCCGCGATGCTCGCGACGTGAGTGCCGTGACCGCCACCCCCGCCAATCGAATGGTCGTCGTAAGACGTCGTCAGCCCGTTGATCGCGTCGAAGAAGGCGACAACCTTGCCGTTGTCGAGCTGCTCGTGGCCGATGTCGGCGCCGGTATCGACGATGCAGATGCCGGCGC
The DNA here is from genome assembly GCA_027296525.1 of Pseudomonadota bacterium. GTDB lineage: Bacteria > Pseudomonadota > Alphaproteobacteria > UBA828 > JAPUJA01 > JAPUJA01. Next base: position 2,420 of record JAPUJA010000358.1, read on the forward strand.
TCGAACCGGCGAGCGCCGAACCGCCCAAGAGGGGCCAGGCGGCATTGATGCCGTAATTGTCGGTCGCGCCGTCGAGCACCGCATAGACGGTGACGTTGTCCTCGACCCGGAAGACGCCGGGGGTCTGGGCGAGCGCGCGCGCCTGGCCCGCCGTCATGGTGGCGAAGAAGCCCTGGATCAGGTTGAACTCGCGGTGGAGCTCGAACGGGCCGACCGCGGCCCGGGCGGAGGCGGCGTTGCCGGGGCCGGAGAAGGTGACGAGCACCTCGAAGCGATCGGAGGCGTGCGCGGTCGCGAGCTTCGCCTGGAGGTCGTCGGAGATGCCGTTGTTGTCGATGTCCGCGAGCGCGGGCGGTGGCCAGTCGGGCGCCTCGGGCCCGGACGCCTCGGGCCCCGACGGTGGCGCCGAATCCTCGGTCGCGGGTGCCGCGTTCGCGCCGGACGCAAAGAGGGCGAGGAGAAGGGCGAAGACGAACGCAGCCGCTCGGCGCATCGTAGCCTCCCGCATCCTGATAGGGTTCCCTGACCAAATACTCCCCCGGATGCCTTGAAGAAATCATGCCCGAATCGCCCGCAATTATCAAGAAATTTGTATAGTTAAGAGTAATTTACCAATATTCAGCACGATGCTTTCCGAGCAGAAAGAACAATTCGGCGATGATATTGAGAATTATAAGAGTATTAAGAGAAATGGTTAACGAAAATCTCGTTTTATTTCTTCTCTCTACGGGGACGATGCCGAATCAATTCTGTGACGGAGGGCTGGGCGGGCGATCGACTTGCCTGTGCCAAGGCGAGGCGGCGCCGCTTCGGCGCCCCTGTCATTCGCGGGTCGACTGAGCGCGAAGGCGCCTCGCGCGAGCGCTGCTCGGATGGACGCAGGCGAAACTGGCCGACGACGCTGGGATCGGGCTATCGACCCTTCGACGTATTGAAGCGTCTGATGGTTCAATTCGGGCAATAACAGAAAATGTTTGGAAAATTCAAAGAACTCTTACGGAAGCCGGGGTTCTGTTCCTGCAAGACGACGACGGCGGTGGAATTGGCGTTCGGTTCCGGCGTGGTTAAAAATGAGAAATTGCGAAACAAAGCCAATTTCCCTTAACCATTTGTTTCACGTAGTATTTATGACTCCCCCACAGCTAGCGAGTTCGCTGATGCGCTTCCGTGCCGCTGCGCCGCACACGTGCCATTGCTGGGTTCGAACCTTGAAGCCGTGAGTGCATGGCGCACCGAGCATTTTGAGCAGCTCGCGCAACAAGACTGTCTTGGTGCTTTGGACGCTGGGGCGGCTTTGCTGTCAGGCCGCAGAAACGAGGTAGAATACTCTTTAGAGAACCATCACCATCGTGGGATCACTCGGGTCAGGCCCTGGCTCCGGTAAGAACTGCCGGGCCGGGGTCTGGCTTTTCTTTTTGGGGTGATGGAGGGAAGCCTAAATCGTGAGGCTTGGCTAAGGCGCTTGATCGCCTTCTGCCCACCTTCGGATCATCGCGCCGCCGATTTTTGAAGCGAAGGTTTATTCCGAGACTCGCAGGGCCGCCGGCGCGCGCTTTCCCTGCCGCCAGGCGAGGAACCAATAGGGCCGCCGGTGGGCCTCGCCCGTGAGCTCGACCACCGCCTCGCGCACGAAGACCGCGCCGCCTTCGAGGCGCGCTTCCGAGCGGATCGTGTAGACCTCGGCGAGACCCCCGCCGGCGAAGCTGCTCAGATCGGGCGCGGCGTCGAACCCGTCCGCCATGAAGCTCGGGCTTTCTTCCGTCTCAGAACCGTCGATCCCGGCCAGCGGCTCGCCGCGCAACACCCGGAGCACGCCGGCGGGCGCGGTCTCGGGGTTCACCTCATGCTGGCTGACATATACCGTGACGAGCGGCGCGATCCGCCCGTAGAGCGCGTCGTCCATGCCGAGCACCAATTTGAGCTCGTCGACCGACTCGAAGGGCGCGTCCTTCGCCCCGTGTGTAAATCCCGCCGCGCGGTAATCGGCATCCTCCGCGCCGCCCGCGCGCGGCAGGTCGTCCTCGTCGCCAAAGTCGGCGATCGCGTCGGCGAGGTCCGAGGCCGCGCCCGGGCCGAGGCCGGCCGAGCGGAGCAGGGCTTCGACGAGCTCCTCGGCGCCGTTCAGGTTGATCTTGCCGCCCTCGTCCTGGACCGCGATCACGACCTCGGCGCCGGCGAAGCCCCAGCGGTAGGGGGTCGCGTCGGCGTGCAGGAACGCGCCCGGGCTTTCGGCCTCGTCCGGGCTTTCGGCTTCGCGCGCCGTGCCGAACTCGAGCCGCACGAGGGTGTCGTCTTCGCCCTCGAGCGCGGCGTCTTCAAACGCCTCATTGTCCCGAAGCGAAATACGCCGATCCTCGATCAGCGCCAGCACCGCGCGGTAGATGCCGGCATCCGCAAGCGCTTTGGCCTTGGTGTTTTCGATGAGGTTGAGCGCGAGCTTGGTCTCGGTCCGGGTCGTGGTGGTGAAGCTCGTCGCGATCACGGCGAGGAGCGTCACGCCCCAAAGCACCGCGATGAGCGCGAGGCCCTGGCGTCCGGCGAGCCGTGTCTTCCATCCTCCAAGGCGGTGCAATTTCGCCACGGGGCATCCTCCTTGGGGCCCTTTCTACCATGCCCAAGGCGATCGAGGCGTCGGGGAAAGAGCCGTGAAGAGGGGTCTCGCGCTTGGGTCTCGGGCGATGGTCCGGGCGGCGCCGTCACGTCGCCTCGGGATAGCCCCATCCGGGGTCGCCGGGGGCATCCGTCGCCGCTTCCCTCGCCGCTTCCCTCGCCCCTGGGCCCGGCGCTTGCGCCTGTCGGGACAGGGGGTTGCGGCGCGCAGAGCGAGGCGCGCAAGGGCTCACGGGTAGTCGTCGCCGTATTTCGCCCACATGCGCTCGAAGTTCGGGCGCAGCAGATCGATCAGGCCGTTGAGGTGGGCCTGCTCGCCGGGGAAGAACTCCTGCATGCTCTCCGCCATCTCCTCGGGCGTCAGATAGAAATAGGGATCGAGGTCGGTTTCCATGATCTCGGTGATGAGCCGAAGCGACGCCATGATCTGAAACGCCCGGTGCTCGTGCAAAAGTTTTTGCATCGCGGGCTCGTCGAGCTTGCCGAAGTAGCAGCCGAACGCGAAGCGGTTCATCTCCTCGTCGGATTCGAGCCACATCAACATTTCGCCGAGATCCCACATCGGGTGGCCGAAGCCGCCGCCGTCCCAGTCGATGAACAGCACTTGGCCGTCATCGCCGAAGATCATGTTCACATAAGCCAAGTCGTTATGGGTGAAGGTCGGGGTGAAAGGCCCGATCGCGCGCTCGAGCCGGTAGGTGATGTCGCGAAAGCGCGGGACCTCGTCGAGCCATTGCGACGGCTTGAAGCCCGTCGCGGCCTTGCCCTTCTCCATGGCGTTCAGATAGCGGCGGATGGTTTGGAAGACCCACCAGTAGCTCATGGTTTCCTCGACCGCGTCGGAGCCTTCGTGCAGGGCTTTGATGCGCTCGATCACATGGGCCATCATCTTCGGTTCCCGGAGCTGGGCCTCCTGCATCTTCGGGCCTTTGATGAAATCGGTGATGGTCAAACTGGGCTCGGCATAGCGCAGCTTCGGCCCGAGCCCAAGCTTCGCGGCCCCGATCGTGCAGTTGACGACAGAGGTTTGGCGGGTCCGGTATTGGTCGAAACCGCAACGCACGGCGTATCTCTCGCCGTCGCCGTCGGTCACGAAATAGGTCCGGTTCTGGAGACCGCCGAATTTCTGCTCGATCTGGATATCGCCGGTCCAGATCGGCAGCTCGCGAATATAGGCTTGCGTCTGCTCGCTGTCCCAGTCGCGCCGAAGCGTTGAAATCTCGTTCCTCTGAAAGAAATCGCCCTTCATCTTTTCAAGCACCTCCCAAGGATCGGTCAGCGTCTGTCGAGGCGCGGGCTGTCGCGGATCCCATCCGTGCGCCCTGCGCTGAGATGGCTAAGAGTGTCGCCGCAAAGTCACCGACATTTTCTCATTCGCGAATTGAACATAGCTGTTTGTCATGGAGCGCATGAGCTCTTCGACCTGGGTAATCTCCGGTGAAGAGAGGCCGAGATAGTCGCGCCGAACCGGGCCGGCGGCGTGCATCTCCTCGATATGCGACTGGGGAACCAGCGCGCGCAGGATGAGCTCGTCGTCCGAGAGGTGGCGGCCCAATTCGCGGCGCAGGTCCTCCAGACTCGGCTGCGGGGGCTCGTGGCTCGCGATCTCTTTGGCCCTCGGCGCGCTCATGATCTTGTCCAGTATGTCGGGTTCGATCGGTGCCACCGGCTCGCCGTAATAACCCGCGGCGTACTGGATGACCTCGTCCGGAATGACCGAGTAGCGGTCGCCGGTGACGACGTTCAAGACGGCCAATGTGCCGACGAGCTGGGAGAACGGGGTCGCCATGCCCGGATAGCCGAGTTCACGACGCACCACCGCCGTCTCGTGGAGCACCTCGTCGAGCCGCTCGGGCATGCCGTGCTGGGCAAGCTGATTCTTGAAGGTCCCCGTCATGCCGCCGGGAATTTGGTGCTCGTAGCACAACAGGTCGTACTCGTTCGGCACGCCGAGGGGGAAGCCGGCCACCTTCGCGACCTTCTCGAAATGCTCCTGGATCGGCCGGCACAGCGAGAGATCGAGTCTATGGCTGTGGCCCGCGATTTCGACGTTGCGCGCCATGATTCCCACCGAGGCCAGCGACGGCCCGTTCGCGAGCGGCGGATTGCAGGTATGAATGATCCCAACCCCCTGCTCGATCGCCTCGAGATAGTTGGCCGGCGCCATCCCCACCACGTTGTGGGAAATGATCTCGATCGGCTTGCCGTTCGCCTTCGCTTGAATCGCTGGGATCAGCGTGCGCGTGCGCTCCGGCGTCAGCACCCCGCTCGCGTCGTAAAGGATCAGCCGGTCGACGTCGGGACTCGCGGCATAGAGCTCCGCCTTCTTGGCGTAGAACGCGTCGCTGTGCACCGGGGACGAGGCGAACATCAAGGCCACCACGATCATGGCGTCGTATTCCTTCGCGACCTTGGCCAATCGGTGCGTCTTGTCGATGTTGCAGTGGAGCACGTCGTAGATCCAGAAGGTATCGATGCCGTGCTCGCAGAGCCGCCGTATCCAGAGGTTCATGAGCGCGTCCGGGGTGACCGAGAAGGTGACGATCCCGTTGCACCGCATACCCGCGCGGAAGCGGCTGTTCGGCATGGCGTCGACGAGGAGGTCCAATCCCTCCCAGGGGTCTTCGTGACAGTAGCGGATCAGCACCTCCATCATGGAGCTGCCCGTGAGGTCCACCACCTCATAGCCAACCTTGTCGATCAACGGCGCGACGGGAAGCGCCATGCCCGCTTGAAGGCGCATGCCCCAAAGGCTCTGATGGCCGTCACGCAACGTCGTGTCGATGAACTCGATCTCCGCCATGGTCCTTACACCGCCCGTGTCTGGTAGGCCGGCAGGAGGACGTCTTCCAGCCAGCGTATGTTGATGGCGCCCCGCGCGAAGTCCTCGTGGCCGATGAGGAAGCGTTGGAGCGGAATGTTGGTCTTGATCCCCTCGACCTCGAAGCGCGCGAGCGCATCGGCCATCCGCGCGAGCGCCTGGGCACGGTCGGTGCCGTGCACGATCAGCTTGCCGATCATCGAATCATAGAAGGGCGGCACGTCGTCGCCCGATTGCAGGTGGCTGTCCAGGCGAATGCCGTCGCCTTCCGGTGGCCGCCAGAGCGTGATCCGCCCGGG
>JAPUJA010000359.1 GCA_027296525.1 Pseudomonadota bacterium
GTCGCCGAAGGGCGGATATACGTCATCGGCGGAGAGTCCCTGCAGTCGGCGCACACCTTCGAACAAAATGAGGTGCTGGACCCGGCGACCGGGCGCTGGGAGCCCGCCGCCGACCTGCCCACACCACGGCATGGCGTGGCCTCGGCTACATTTGGGTGCCGCATCGCCGTCATCGGCGGCGCGCGCGCCTCCGGCCGGCGTTCGTTCGGCACGCTCTCCCAAGTCATCGAGGTTTACGAGGGGGCCTGTGGCAAGGCAATCTAAGGATCAGTTCCTGGCTCCTTAGCAAACGATGACGATTCCATTTTCCAAGGACTTGGCGTTCGAGTACGGCGTGGCCCACCGCGTCGCGCCGAAGATCCGTCGAATCGTGTCGAAGAACCCATCGCCCTTCACGCTTTACGGTACAGGGACCTACATCGTCGGCGAGGGGGATGTCGCGGTGATCGATCCCGGACCGGATGACCCCGCACACATCGATGCAATTGTCGCCGAGCTCGCGGGCGAAACGCTGACTCATATCCTAGTGACGCATACCCACCGCGACCATTCCCCGGGGACAAAGCTGCTACAGGCGGCGATGGGCGGAGAGAGTTACGGCTTCGGTCCGCACGGATCGGGCCGGCCAGAGCCCGGCGTTGAGGTCGAGGAAGGCGGCGACCATGACTTCACGCCAAACCAGCGGCTGCGCGACGGCGATATTGTCGAGGGCGCGGGCTTTACCGTCGAAGCGGTCCATACTCCGGGGCACTGCTCGAACCACATGTGTTTTCGCCTGCGGGAGGAACGCATCCTCTTTTGCGGAGACCACGTCATGGGCTGGTCGACGACCGTGGTGGCTCCGCCGGACGGCGATATGCAGGCCTACATGAAAAGCCTGCGCAAACTCCTGGGCGCCGACGACACGCTCTACGTGCCAACGCACGGGCCCACCATCGCCAACCCCGATCCCTTCGTCGAAGCTTACATCGCCCACCGCGAAGACCGCGAGCGCCAGATCCTCGATTGCCTCGACAGGGGCGTTAGCGGCGTGACTGCAATGGTCAAGGATATGTACGCCGATGTGGACCCCCGGCTGCATCCCGCGGCGACGCGCTCGGTCCTGGCGCACCTGATCCACCTCGTCGAGACCGGCCGCGCCGAATCGGACGGACCGCCGACACTGGATGCTGCCTACGCGCCCGGCCGGCGCTAGAGCAATATCCGATATGACCGAGCCGGCTCGGATCAATCATATCGGATAAAATTGCTCTACTTTTCAAGATGCTAGAGCAGCTTTTATCCGTTCGGCGATCATCCCCCGAAGCTTGTTCGATGGGCGATTCGACCTGAACGGATGCTGCTCTAGTCTGGCCTCAGGAAACCGCCTCCACGGTCGGAAGTTTGTGCGCGCCGTATTCTTCGCGGAGTTTTGCCTTCAAGAGCTTGCCCGTCGCCGTGTGCGGTAGTTCCGAAACGAAGACGACATCGTCGGGCATCCACCACTTGGCGATCTTGCCCTCAAAAAATTTAAGCATGGCGTCGCGGTCGAGGTTGCTGCCCTCGGCGCGGATAATGAGAAGCAGAGGGCGTTCGTCCCACTTGGGATGGTGCACCCCGATAACGCAGGCCTCGGTGACTTCCGCGTGACCGACGGCACTGTTCTCAAGCTCGATCGAGCTGATCCACTCGCCACCTGATTTGATCACATCCTTCGAGCGATCGGTGACCTGCATGTAGCCGTCGCTATCGATGGTGGCAACATCCCCTGTATAAAACCAGCCGTCCTCGGTAAAAGCTTCGGTCCGCCCCTCTTTGAAGTAAGAGTTGGCGATCCACGGCCCGCGCACCAAGAGATCGCCGAAGGCCTTGCCGTCGCGCGGCAGCTCCTCGCCCTTGTCGTCAACGATCTTCATCTCGACGCCGTAAATACCACGACCCTGTTTGACCTGAAGGTCCAGGCGTTCCTCCTCCGACAATCCCCCATGCCTTGGCAACAGACGGCTGGGCGTGCCCAGCGGGCTCATCTCCGTCATGCCCCAGGCGTGCAGGACGTTCGCGCCATACTGGTTCTGAAAAGTTTGGATCATGGCGCGCGGCACGGCCGAGCCGCCGATCAATACATTTTTGACGCCGTCTAAGCGCTTGCTCTCCTTGCTCAGATAGTCGAGCAGCATGAGCCACACGGTGGGAACGCCGGCGAGAAGGGTGACACCTTCGCTTTCGACCAGCTCATGAACGTTGGCGCCGTCGAGCCCGATGCCAGGCAGCACTAGCTTGGCCCCGACCATCGGCGCGGCGTAGATGATCCCCCAGGCGTTGGCATGGAACATGGGGACGACTGGAAGGATGACGTCGTTTGCCGAGATATCGAGGACGTCGGGTGCAATGGCGGCCCATGAGTGGAGCACCGTCGAACGGTGAGTAAACAACACACCCTTGGGGTTCCCGGTGGTGCCTGAGGTGTAGCAGAGCGAGGAGGCGAGATTCTCATCGAACGCGGGCCATTCGTAATCGTCGTCTTGCGCCGCGAGCAGTGTTTCGTAGCACAGTGCGCCGGCGATCTTGCTGTCGGGCATGTGAGCCTCGTCCGTCATGATGACGACGCCCTTGACGCCTTTCAGATGGTCCGCCAATGCCTCGACCAGCGGCACGAAGGTGAGGTCGA
>JAPUJA010000036.1 GCA_027296525.1 Pseudomonadota bacterium
CGGGCCGGCTTACTCCGTCGGCATCGTCCCGATGGACCCCTGGACGAAATAGGTCATCCCCCAAAGGTCGTCATCGGATAGAACTTCGCCCTCCGGAACGGCAAGCGAGCCGTCCTGCCTGTAGAGCGGGCCCTGGAACGGATCGAGCGTACCGTCGATCATCGCCTGGCGCGCCGCGTCGACATCCGCCACGGCCGCCGCCGGCACCCAATCCGCGATAGGATCGACATCGAAAAGCCCTGTATCGATGCCTTCCCACCAGCCCCACTCCCCGGGCACCCAGGTACCGGCGGCGATCGAGCGAAGGGTCGGGATCAGATAGGCCTCCCATTTGTAGATCATGGAGGACGCCACCGCCTTGGGCGCCTGGTCCGAAACGTCGACCTGGAAACCGATCGACCATTTGCCCTGGTTCTCGAAGGCGAGGTGCGGTCCGGGAGTGCTCATGTTCGAACCCAGCACGTCGACGCCCTGCTCGAGCAGAGCCTCTGCCGCCTGGGTCTCCTTGACCGGGTCGTACCAGGTATTGACGAAGACACCGACCATCTCGATCTCGGGATTGACCGACTGGGCGCCGCGCAAAAAGGCGTTGAGATCCCAATTGACGACGCCGAGCGGATAACCCCCGATCGTCCCGACCTTCTTGGTCTGAGTGATGTGCCCCGCGATGATGCCCGCGAGATACCAACCCTGATAGCTGCGCGCGTAGAAGCTCTCGAGATTGGCGGCATTCGTCTCGCCCGCGCAGTTCAGGAAGGCGACATTGGGGTATTTGTTGGCGGCTTCGAGAAATGCGTCGCCGTAACCCCACGAGGTGCCGATGATGATGTTGTAGCCCCGGTCGACATAGAGATCGATGATCCTGAGGATCTCGGAATTGTCCTCCGGCACGTTCTCTGTGTAGACGATTTCGACACCGAGTGCGTCCTCGACCTTGACACGCGCGTATTCGAGCGCCTCCGACCAGCCGCCGTCGTTGATCGTGGCGAGCTGGAGCATGGCGATCTTGGGTTCGCCCTCGAGCTTGAATTCGGCGTTGGCCGTCGACGCGGCAAACACGCCGACCGCGACGACCGCGGCGACAGCGGTCGCCCGAGCAATCCATTTCCACATGATAAACCTCTCCCTTATCTCCCCGGCCCGACCGTCTCGATCGGACCCTATTTCGACCATTCGTGTTTTTCTCTTTATCACGACACTCTTTACTGAAAAAATCAATCATCTAAATACCTTAATGAACGGGACCGATGAGGGTCATCCGGGCGACGCCCGGCTTTCAATATTCGTGATGCCCGGCTTTCAATATTCGGAGGAAAATGACGTTCTTCCGGGGTAGATTACGTCTGGGCGCCGCGCCGCGCGCGCAGGACGGCCTGTCCGTTCTCGTCGCCGAGGGACGCCTCATGACTAAGGACTGAAGCACGGTCGCAAGACGCCGGGAACGATTCCTGTGGAGATGACCGCTCATACAGAAACGCAGCCATCCGCGCCCCAAGGCGGGGATACGCTCGTCCGCTTCATCGACGTCGGGAAGACCTATGACGGCGAGGTTCTCGCCGTCAGAGACCTCAATCTCGACATACACAAGGGAGAGTTCATCACCCTCCTGGGGCCTTCGGGCTCGGGCAAGACGACGATGCTGATGATGCTCGCGGGCTTCGAGGCGCCCACCCACGGCGACATCCTGCTTTCCGGCCGTACTCTACGCAACGTGCCCCCGCACCGGCGCAACATCGGGGTCGTCTTCCAGAATTACGCGCTCTTTCCGCATATGACCGTCGCCGAGAACCTCGCCTTTCCGCTGGCCGCCCGGCGGATCCCGAAGTCTCAGCAACACGAAAAAGTCGAACGGGCGCTCGCGATGGTCGAGCTCTCTGGTTTCGACACCCGCCGTCCGGGACAGCTTTCCGGTGGTCAGCAGCAGCGCGTCGCGCTCGCCCGCGCGCTCGTCTTCGAGCCCGAACTCGTGCTCATGGACGAGCCGTTGGGCGCGCTGGACAAGCAACTCCGGGAGCAGATGCAGCTCCAGATCAAGCACATCCACGAGGATGTCGGGATCACCGTGGTTTATGTGACCCACGATCAGACCGAGGCCCTCACCATGTCCAATCGCGTCGCGGTCCTCAACCAAGGCAGGATTGAACAATTGGGTGCGCCGACGGCGCTCTATGAAGAGCCAGAAAACGCGTTCGTCGCCCAGTTCATCGGCGAGAACAACCGTTTCGTCGGGCGGGTGAGCGCGCTCGATCCGCCCTACTGCACCGTGGCGCTCGCGGGCGGTGAGATCATCGAGGCCCTTATCGTCAATCCGGCTGGCGTGGGCCGGCCCACGACCCTATCGCTCCGGCCCGAAAGCGTGGCGATCGCGCCGGCGGATGGGGAATATAGCAACCGGTTCAGCGCCGTGGTCGAAGAGATCATCTATCTCGGCGATCACAAGCGTATACGTGTAAATGTCTGCGGTAATAGAGATTTCATCATCAAGATCCCGCGCACCCGGAGCGCTCCGCGTTTCGATGTGGGCAGCTCGATGGAGATCGGCTGGCACCGTGAAGACTGCCGGGCATTGGATGCCTCGTGAGAGAGCCGCTCGTTCCGGCCGTGTCGGCCGGTAAACGATCCGCTCGGCACGTGCTAAGCGTGCTAAAATAGAACAATCAAGATGCGGGGAGACGACAAGGGAGAGGCGTGAGCGATGAAGCAGCTTGAGAGATCTGGGGCCGTGGCCCTGGCCGTCCTGTTTCTGACCGGGCTTTCCACTCTGGCGCCCGCGGCGGCCGACGACATCACCGTCACCTCCTGGGGTGGCGCCTACAGCATGAGCCAGCGCGAGGCCTACTACAAACCCTACACAGCCGAAACGGGCATCACCGTCCTCGAGGACGAGTGGAATGCCGACGTTTCGCAGATCCGCGTTCAGGTCGAGACGGGAAATTACAAGTGGCATGTGATCGACGTCGAGACCGATCACGTCATCGCGGGTTGCGACGAAGGCGTTCTGGAAGAGATCGACTACGAGAAGCTCGGCGGGCGCGAACGCTTCCTGCCGGGCGCCGCCCATGATTGCGGTGTCGCGACGATCACCTGGGCGACGGTCTACGCCTATGACGGCGATGTCTATCCGGAGACGGGCGCGCACCCGCAGTCCATGGCGGACTTCTTCGACACAGAGCGATTCCCAGGCAAGCGCGCCATGTGGAAGACACCCAAGATCAACCTCGAGTTCGCCTTGATCGCCGACGGCGTCCCAGCGGTCGAGGTCTACGAACTGCTCAGCACGGAAGACGGCCTCGATCGGGCCTTCGCGAAGCTCGCCACCATCAAGGACCATATCATCTGGTGGGACGCCGGCGCCCAGGCGCCCCAGCTCCTGGCCGACGGCGAGGTCATCATGACGACGGCCTACAACGGACGCATCTACAACGCCAACGTCAAGGAGGGCCGCAACTTCGTCATCGTCTGGGACGGTCAGGCAATCGATTTCGATTTCTGGGTGATTCCGATGGGTCACCCCGAGGCCGACAAGGGAATGGATTTCATCGTGTTCGCGAGCCGGCCCGAGATACAGTCGCAGCAGTCGCGTTACATCTCCTACGGCCCCACGACCTACGAAGCGCTCGAAAAGATCAATCCCGAGATCCTGCCGGATCTGCCGACGGCGCACGAGAACATGAAGAACGCCTTCTCCGTCGACGCGCTGTGGTGGGCCGATCGTCGCGAAGAGCTGACCGAGCGCTTCCATGTCTGGCTTGCCCAGTAGCCATCGGCCAGTAGCCATCGGGATGTCCAACGGGGCGAGCGTGACCCCTTCGCTTAACCCCCGATCGCCCTCAGGCCATGCTTCCAAGGGGGAAGAGCCGCTCTCTTCGCCTGGGCCGTGCTGGTGGATCCTCAAACACACTCGCTGAAGGCGCGGCTCCACCGCGTCGAGCGCGTCCGCAAGCTCAGGGCGGTCGCGTTGATCGCGCCTCTTTTCCTGTTTCTCTTGATCACTTTCGTCATCCCGATCGGATCGATGATGGGCTTGAGCGTCGA
>JAPUJA010000360.1 GCA_027296525.1 Pseudomonadota bacterium
GCGCCTCGCGCGGGCTGTGGTCGTAGTAATAATCCAGCCCCGTTTCGCCGATGCCGATGACCTCAGGCGTCGCCGCGAGCCCAATCAGCTGCTCGGGGCTCGCCTCGGGCTCGCTCTCCACATTGTGGGGATGGACCCCGACCGAGCAGTGGATGTCGTCATGGGCTTCGGCGATGCGGCGCACCTCGTCGAATTCGGTGAGCCTCGTGCAGATCGTCTGCATCGCCGCCACGCCCGCCGCGCGCGCCCGGCCGATGACGCCGTCGAGGTCCGAGCCGAGCTCGGCGAAGTCGAGGTGACAATGGCTATCGACCCACATGGCTATCGATCCACATCACGCGCCGGCTTCTTCGCTCTCGCGCCCTTCCTCTTCCGCGTAGCGTGGAAAGATCGGCTCCGGCGCCGGAAGCGCCGTCCCGGCGGCGAGACGAGCCTCCGGCCAGACATGCTTGAAGGCGCGCTTTTCCACGCCGACCGTGAGTTGGTCGAGGATGCGCCCGGCCGAGTCCGGCATGACCGGCTGGGCGAGGATCGCGAGATTGCGAATGACCTCGGCCAGCACATGGAGCACCGTGCGCATCCGTTCGGGATCGGACTTACGGAGCGCCCAGGGCGCCTGCTCGTCGACATAGCGGTTGGCCTCGCCCACCAACGCCATATGGCGCTCGAGCGCGGTGTGGAAGCGTTGCTGCCGGTAGTCGCCTCTCATGTCCGTGAGAAGCTCCGCCACTTTTTCGAGAAGCCCTTTGTCTCTTTCCTGGAGTGTTCCCATTTCCGGCACGCGGCCCTCGCAATTCTTGGCGATCATCGAAAGCACGCGCTGGACGAGATTGCCGAAGTCATTGGCGAGGTCGCTGTTCATGCGCCCGATCATTGCCCGGTGGGAAAAGTCCCCGTCCTTGCCGAAGGGCACCTCGCGCAGCAGGAAGTAGCGCACCGGATCGAGCCCATAGCGCTCGATCAGCTGAAAGGGGTCGATGATGTTGCCGAGCGACTTCGAGATCTTTTGTCCCTCATTGGTCCACCAGCCGTGGGCGAACACGCGCTTGGGCGGCTCGACCCCGGCGGCCATGAGGAAGGCCGGCCAATAGACCGCGTGGAAGCGCAGGATGTCCTTGCCCACCATGTGGAGGTCGACGGGCCAGAAGGTCTTGTATTCCTCGCATTCCGTGTCGGGGTAGCCCACGGCCGAGAGGTAGTTCGTGAGCGCGTCGAGCCAGACATACATCACGTGATCCGGATCATCGGGCACCGGGACGCCCCACTTGAAGCCCGTGCGTGAGATCGACAGATCGCGCAAATCCCCCTCGACGAAGCTCCTGACCTCGTTGAGGCGCGTCTCCGGGCCGACCACGCCCCCGCTCGCATAATAGTCGAGCAGCGGCTTCCGCCATTCCGAGAGCTTGAAGAAATAGCTCGGTTCTTCGAGCCACTCGATGGGCGCGCCGGTCGGCGCCGTCTTGGCACCCTCGGGCCCTTCGATCAGTTCGGACTCGGCGTAATAGGCCTCGTCGCGCACCGAATACCAGCCGGCGTAGGAGCCGAGATAGATCTGATCGCGCTTTTGAAGCTCGCGCCAGAGCTGTTGCACGGAGCGGATGTGCCGTTCCTCGGTCGTGCGGATGAAATCGTCGTTGCTGAAGTTCATCGCATCCGTCAGCTCGCGGAAATGCTCCGACATCCGGTCGACGAACGCCTTCGGGTCTTGGCCGGCCGCTTCGGCCGATTTCTCGACTTTCTGACCGTGCTCGTCCGTGCCCGTCAGAAACTTGACCCTGCGCCCATCGAGCCGCATGAAGCGCGCGAGCGCATCGCACGCAAGCGTCGTGTAGGCGTGGCCGACATGCGGCGTGTCGTTGACGTAGTAGATCGGCGTCGTGAGATAATACGCGTCGTCCGACATGAGGTGTTCCCGGCGGAGGCCCGGCGCGCGTTCAGTGCTGTGCCGCGCGTTGGAGGGCGCCGAAGGCGTTGAGCACGACCTGTTTCCGGTCGAGTTTATAGCGCTCGGCATCGGCGAACAGGCAGCTCAACTTCTCCCATAGCGTGACCCATTCCGCAAGCGCGTCCCGCTGGATCAGCCGACCCGTGAGGGCGGTTTCATCGGCGGGCGTGTCGCTCGCAGGGGCCGCGGACGCGGCCGATCGAATGAGCCGGGCGAGGCATCCCATGACAAGTTCCGCGAGCGCGCGGAACTCGTCTCCCGCGCTCCGGGCCGCGAGCCGCTGAGCCAGCCGGTGCAGCCCGGCGATGTCGAGATCGGGGAGCGTGCCGAGAAGCGTCAGCATCTCCTTATAGAGAGCGATGCCCCCCTGCTCGGCGAACGCAAGCGCCCGGCCCGGGCACCCCTCGCTCATCGCCGCCAGGACCGCCGCCTCCTGGTCCGTGAGCTTCGGACATTTGGCTTTCAGAAACGAGGTGATCTCATCGCGCCCGAGCGGTCTCAACGCGAGGCGTTGGCAGCGCGAAACGATGGTCGCTGGCAGGCGGCTCGGCCGTCGGCTAACGAGCAGAAAGAGAACGCGCTCGGGCGGCTCTTCGAGATGCTTCAAGAGCGCGTTCGCGGCGTTCCGGTTCATCTCATCGGCGCTGTCCACGATCACGACGCGCCAGCCCCCCTCTCCGGGCGTGAGGGCCAGAAATGCGCCGACGCGCCGCGCGTCGTCCACGGTGATTTGGTCCCGCAGCGCGCCCGTTTTCTCGTCAGGGGACCTCTCGAGCGTGAGCAGGTCGGTATGACCGCCCGCCGCGATACGCCGAAACAACGGGCTCTCGGGATCGATCGCGAGCCCCTCTCGGGACGCTCCGCCCTCTCCCGCCGCGAGCACGAAACGCGCGAAGCGGTAGGCCAGTGTCGCCTTGCCCAGGCCGCGGGGCCCGTGGATCAGCCAGGCGTGGCCGAGCCGTCCCTTGCGCCAGGCGCCGAGCAGTTTCTCTTCCGCTCGCCGGTGACCGATGAGTTCCGGATTGGCGCGCGGCGCGCGAAGGACGCTCTTGTCCGATAAAGGTTCACGCGCCACCGGGCACCTCCAGGCGCTCGATCACGGCGTCGAGGATCGCCCGATGGAGAACCTCGATCGGCGCCTCGGCGTTGATCACGACGCAGCGCTCGGGCGCCGCGCGGGCGATTTCCAGGAAGCCTTCGCGCAATCGCTCGTGAAAGGCGAGATCCATTTCGTCATAGCGATTGGGCGCCCCCCGCGTCTTGAGACGCGCGAGGCCCGGCTCCGCGGCGATGTCGAGGATGAGTGTGAGGTCGGGCATGTCGTCGCCGACGACGAGCCGGCTGAGCCGCTCGATGATCCCACGCTCGAGCCCTTGGGCATAGCCCTGATAGGCCACGGTCGAGTCGACAAAGCGATCGCACACCACCCAGCGGCCGGATTTAAGCGCCGGACGGATCGTGAAGACGAGATGCTCGGAACGTGCGGCGAAGTGAAGAAGCGCCTCGCTGAGCGCGCTCCAGGGTGGGCTTGCGGGTGCGAGCAGCAGGCTTCGGATGCGCTCGGCGCCCGGCGCCCCGCCGGGTTCGCGGGTCTGAACCACGTCGAGCCCGCGGGCCGCGAGCGCCTGAGTCAAGAGCGCCGCCTGAGTGGACTTTCCCGCCCCCTCGCCGCCTTCGACCGTGATGAAACGACCGCGTGCCAAAGCCCGACACCGTGACTCCCCGCCCTCGCCGCTTTAGCCTCCTGGACCCCAGAGGAGATAGTTGATCGCGGCCCCGATGCGGCCGAACCCCGACAGGCGTTCGATCGAGCGTTGGGCCCGCAGCGGGAGCTCGAGGGTCGGCACGTCCGGCGCGCTGACCACGAGTTGCGCGACCTCCTCTCCCGCCTCGATCGGCGCGGGGATCGGGCCATCATACACGACCGCTACTTGCAGATCCGAGCGCGATCTCCGTTTGAGGGTGACGGTGAGAGCCTCGTCCAGGACGAGCGGCACCAGCGCTTCCTGGCCCAGCCACACCTCGGCGTCGAGCACGACCTCGTCCT
>JAPUJA010000361.1 GCA_027296525.1 Pseudomonadota bacterium
CAGTCCAAAGTTTCGGCGACCGCTGCCGACGTCTCATCCTAACAGAGGTCTTCGGCCACTTGAGCCGTTGACGATCATGTCGCCGGCGCGTGCCCCAAGGCGTGTGTAATTCCTGTGTAATCGTGCACAGACGACTCCAGAACGAATCGGAATGTGACCGACACCGGGATTTCAGTTAGCGCCCTGAAATCACAGCCGATTAGGCCCTTATAGACCTCTCCAGAACAGCATCGCGCTTGACTGTGAAACCTCGCTCAAGCCGCTCATTATTGTCTCCCTGGATTATCTCCCTGGCATCGTCACGTTAAACCAGCTAGAGGCTGATTTCGACCATCCGCTACTGACGCCAACGCATTGGAAGTGCGAAAGGTAGTCATCGTCGGGGTGCCCGCATTTCAAAGTAAACCCGGTTAACGTGACAATCCACTCCTACGACATCCCCAGATAACCACCAAACCAAGGCAAGCATTCTTATTCGCTCGCAGCTCCCGGATCGGACCGGATTCTCAAATGCTCACTTCACGAAGGCGGTCCCCCGGACCGCAGGCGGCGGTGAAGGTGCGGGCGGGCGGCGGTTCTTCGGGCGGGCCCCGCCGGGGCTAAGCCCCGCCGGGCCTAAATCACGGGGGTCTCCCGGTAGGTTCCCCAGACGCCGCGCAAGGTCTCGCAAATCTCCCCGAGCGTCGCCCGCGCCTTCACGAGCTCGAGGGTGATGGGCAGGATGTTCCGGCTCTCGTCCCGGGCGACGGCCTCGAGCTCGCCCATCAGCCGCCTTATCTCGGCGTCGTCCCGCGCGTCACGCGCACGCCGCAGCCGCTCGAGCTGGCGGCGCTCGGTCTCCTCATCATAGGGATGGGTGTCGACGTCGAGCTTCTCCTCCTCCTCGACATACTTGTTGACGCCGATCTGGGTCCGTTCGCCGCGCGCCTTCTTGAGCGCATAGTCATAGGCCGAGTCGGCGATCTGGCGCTGGAACCAGCCGTTCTCCACGGCCGCGATCGCGCCGCCCACGGCGTCGATCTCGTCCAGCAGCTTGAAGATCTCCGTCTCCATCTGGGTCGTGAGAGATTCGACGAAGTACGACCCCCCAAGCGGATCGACCACGGAGGTGACATTGGTCTCCTCGGCGATCACCTGCTGGGTGCGAATGGCGAGTTTCATGGCCTCTGCTGTGGGGATCGTGAAGGCCTCGTCGAGCCCGTTCGTGTGCATGCTCTGACAGCCGCCGAGCACCCCGGCGAGCGCCTGCAGGGCGGTGCGCATGAGGTTGACCTTGTATTGCGGCCGGGTGAGCGTCATCGCCGCCGTCTGGGTGTGGAAGCGAAGGCGCATCGACTCAGGCTTCGCCGCGCCGAAGCGTTCCTTCATGAGCTTCGCGTAGACCCGCCGGAGCGCCCGGAACTTGGCGATCTCTTCGAAGAAGTCCGCCTGGCAAATGTAGAAGAAGGAAAGCCGGGGCGCGAACACGTCGATCTCGAGTCCCGCCTTCGTCACCTCTTCGGCATAGGCGATCGTGATCGCCATCGTGAAGGCGGCCTCTTGGAGCGAGGTCGCCCCCGCCTCGGAGATGTGATAGCCGGAGATGCTGATGGGATTGAAACGCTTGGTGTGCTCGGCGCTGTAGATGATGGTGTCGCGCACGAGGCGAACCGCCGGACGCACCGGGAAGATCCACTCCTTCTGGGCGATATATTCCTTGAGGATATCGGCCTGAATCGTGCCCGCGATCCGGTCGAGGTCATAGCCCCGGCGCTCGGCGAGCGCGACATACATCGCGTAGATGATCCAGGCGGTCGGGTTGATCGTAAGGGAGGCCGATATTTTCGTCATATCGATGCCGTCGAAGAGCGCCTCCATATCGTCGATGGTATCGATCGCGACGCCTTCGCGGCCCACCTCGCCGAGCGCCATCGGATGATCCGAGTCGTAGCCCATGAGCGTCGGCATATCAAAATCGGTCGAGATGCCCGTCTGGCCGGCCTCGATGAGATATTTGTAACGCGCGTTGGTGTCGGCCGGATTGCCGTAGCCCGCGACCTGGCGGATCGTCCACGGGCGGGCCCGGTACATGGTGGGATAAGGGCCACGGGTGAACGGGTATTGCCCGGGAAGGCCGATGTCCTCCAACGGCGTCTCGGACGCCTCGAGCGCGGTATAAACGCGTTTCAAGGGCAGGCCCGAGAAGGTCTCGAATTCCTCCTTGCTCTCCGGGTGAAGCGACAGGAACTCCTCGAGTTCATTCTCCTCCCAATCCGCGACCTGGGTTTCGAGCTGCTCGATGGCCATTCCTTTAAGAGGATCGCTACGCTGCTTCATGGGTTCCCTCCTCTTTCAAGGCGGTTAAGAGTTCACGCGCCGCGCCGTAGGGATTCAGCTCGTGCGCCAACACGCGGTCGAGCAATCCGGAGACGGCGCCGTCACGGCGATTTTCGAAGCGGTTGCGGATCATGTCTTCAGCCGTCTTCAAGATACGCGTTTCCATGATGCGCCGACGCCGTGCGTCCATCCTGCCGGAGCTTTCCAAATGGCGACGGTGCTTCGCGATCGCCAGGCGCAATTTGTCGATGCCGAGGTCTTCGGGAACACTGGTTCGGATCACGGGAGGCGCCCACTGGGGCGCGTCCGAGAGAGCAACCTCGAGCTTCAACATGCCGCGGAGCGCGCGCACGGTGTCGTTCGCATCGCTGCGGTCACACTTGCTGACGACGTGAATGTCCGCGATCTCCAAGATCCCCGCCTTGATCGCCTGAATATCGTCCCCAAGACCCGGCGCGGAGATCACGACGACGGTCTGCGCGGCCCGGACGATGTCCACCTCGTCCTGGCCCACGCCCACGGTCTCGATCAAGACGATGTCGAAGCCCGCGGCGTCGAGCACATCGGCCGCATCCAGGCTCGCCCGGGCCAGCCCTCCGAGCGCGCCGTGGGTCGCCATGCTCCGGATGAAGACCCCCGAATCCTGGGCGACCTCGGCCATGCGGATGCGATCGCCGAGGATCGCGCCGCCCGAAAACGGGCTCGTCGGATCGACCGCGATGATGCCGACCGTCTTCCCGCTCACGCGCAGTTCACGGGTGAGCGCCGCAACCAGGGTCGACTTCCCGCTGCCCGGAACCCCGGTGATGCCCACGATATGCGCGCGGCCGGTATGGCGGAAGACCTCGGCCAAGGCCTCCTGCCCGTCCTCATCGCCCGCCTCGGCCTTCGAGATGAGGCGTGCGATTCCCTGGACGCGGCCCTCGAGAACCTCGGCGACCAATTGCTTAGGAGTTGCGCGCGCCATGGGGCTAGCTCCCCAACTTCGCGCTCAAGGAACGGAACAGGTCGCGGTCGTCGATCACCCGGCGGGCCTTGTGCTCGCTCCTCGGATAGGTGCCGGCATCGACGATCTCGATCTTGCTTCGAACGCCGATCCCGCGCTGAACGTTGGTCGCCGCCTTCTGTCTCAAATTCTCGATCGCCGATGGCCCTGCGGCGTAGACCTCGGACGTCGCCTCCAAACGCACGACGAGCTCATCCATGGTGCCGTCCCGCGTGATGATCACCCGATGCTCGCCGCCATATTCAGGCAGCGCGTTCAGCACCGAATCGATGTCGCTCGGATACACGTTCTCGCCGCGAATCGTGAACATGTCGTCGATCCGGCCATACATCCCCTTCGGAATGTAGGGATAGGTACGCCCGCACGGGCTCGGCCCATCCACCCATAGGCTCAGATCGCCGGAGGCGAGCCGGATCATCGGCTGCGAGGTGCGCTCGAGATGGGTGTAGACGGGCGTTCCCTGCTCGCCATACGGGACGCGGCAGAAGCTCTTCGGGTCACACAGCTCGTGATAGACGAGGTCCTGCCACCACACCATGCCGGTATCCATCTCCGTGTTGCCCGCCGCGCTGAGCCAGGGCGTCATCTCGGCCATGGTGCCGCAGTCGATCACCTTGGCGGCGTACTTCTCCGCGAGTCGATCGCGCACCGAAGGAATCGACGCGCCGGGCTCGCCCGAGCATATGATCACCTCGAGCCTGAAGTCCTTCGGATTCAGCCCCTCCTCCTCGGCCACCTCGGCCAAATGAAGTCCGTAGGACGGCGTGAGGTAGATCGCCTTGGGTTTCGTCATCTTGAGCCAGCGGGCGGCGATCGCCGTCTGGCCCGCCGCGCCGGCCCCGAACGGAAAGCATTTGGTGCGAAGCCGCTCGGCCCCCAGCATGATCCCCCAGGAGCCGATATAGAGACTGAAGAGCGCTCCCACGAACACGATGTCGCCCGGGCGTATGCCGAAGCTCCACATGACGCGAGCATGGGCGTTGGCGATGGCGTCCCAATCGGCGCGCCCGAGCGCGAAGACCGTCGGCCGGCCGGTCGTGCCCGACGTGCCGTGGATATGATGCACTTCCGCCTCGGGCACGCAGAGATAATCGCCGAACGGCTCGGCGCGGATCTGGCTTTCGCGAAGCTCGGCCTTCGTGACCACCGGCACCCGCTCGAAATCCTCGAGCGAAGCGATGTGATCCGGATGAATCCCGGCCTCGTCCCACTTGTTGCGATAAAATGGCGCATGCTCATAGGCGTAGCGCATGACGACGCCGATACGCTCGACGATCGCCTTCTCGCGCGCGCCCGGGTCCATCGTCTCGCGCACCGGGAACCAGTAACGCTCGGAGGGATCCGGAAGGTACTCCGGATCATAGTTCGGCGGGAAAGACCACTCCTCCACGGCTCCGGATCACCCCTTCAAAATCAACCGCGCGGCGCCGGGCGCTCGTCACGATCGGCCACCAGCCGGCGAATGATCGCCACGATCTCGTCCGGGGTCGTGTCCTGACGGAGCACGGCCGCGACCCCCAACGCCTTGAGCTTGGGCAGGTCTTCGTCGGGCATCAGCCCGCCCGCGACCAATATGATGTCACGGACATCTTGCTTCTCGAGGAGTTCGCTCACCCGCGAAAAAAGCGGCACGTGGGCGCCGGAGAGCAGGCTGATCCCCAGAACGTCCACGTCCTCTTGAACCGCCGCCGAGACCACTTCCTCCGGCGTGCGATGAATGCCGCCATAGATGACGTCCATGCCGGCGTCGCGCAAGACCCGCGCGACGACCTTGACGCCGCGGTCGTGCCCGTCGAGGCCAACCTTGCAGAGCAATACGCGTATCGTCCCGGCGCCTTCTTCCATTCGTCCCGGCCCTATGGTCCCGTTCCCGTCCGCTTGTCCTGCGTTTGCGCCGAGAAGGGCATCGGTTCGCGCAGGAAACGCAGATCGTCACGGGGCTCGGAAAGCTCCGCCCCAAGCAGGCGGATGGCGTTGTCGACATGGGCACCGGCCAGGCTCTCGGCCCCGTCGGCGTCCCGGGCGAGGATCCGCTCCAGGATTTCGTCATGCTCATCCCAGGTGTTTTCGGCCCAATCGGAATGCTCGAGATAGACGCTCATCACGCGGCGCAGCCGATTCCACAGGAGCCCCATGGAATCGCCGATCACGGCATTGCCCGATAGCTCATAGATGAAGCCGTGGAAGGCGATGTCGGCGGCGATGAGATCGGCGACGGAGCCGGACGCCAAGGCCCGGCGCCCCGCCTCCATGATGGGCCGCGCGCGGATGGGCCGCGCGCGCGCCTGTGCGTCCGCCGCGAGATTCGTCGCGGCGGTCCTGGCGGCCAACCGGTCCAAGGCGCCGCGCACGGCATAAATCGACTTCACGAATTCCACCTCGAGCGGCGCGACCATGAGCCCGCGCCGGCCGACATCGCAGACGAACCCCTGGCTCTTCAAGAGCGCCAACGCCTGCCCGACCGGTTGGCGCGAAACCTTCAGCCGTTCGGCGAGCCATTCCTGTGCGAGGCGCGTCCCCGGCGGCAGGCCGCCGCTCGAGATCGCCTCGAGCAGGCTCCCGTAGACGCGCTCCACGAGGCGCGGTTGGGAAGAGGATTTGGGCAATCGACGAGGCTCCCGCGTGGTCTCTGTATCGCGATCCCTTTATAAAGAGTCGGGCCGTCGTTTTTGTATACAGTAACTGCATACAGTAACGAGCGGCACGGAAATAGTCAAGCCCGCCCCGCCTCCCCGAGCGTGACCTCCGGGGCCTGGAAAGCCGGCCTGGACGGGCCGACGATCGTGATCGTGACGATGCTGTTTCTGCCGGAAGGATTGCAGAGCGTTCCGGGGAAGCTCCGGCATCTCGTGCGGCGCGCTTCGAATGGCGGGCGCGCCGGGGGAAAAAGCGCCGCCGAGCCCTGATCCGCCCCTCGCCTGTTTCTCTGGGCGATAGGCCCGCCCGCGCGCAAGACAAAGGAGAACGCTCGACAATCCGTCCCCGGCTTGGGGTAGGATTCCGGGCCGGCTCGCCGTGGCGGCCAGCGGGCCCGCGAACAGCTCTTTTGGGGAGGAATCGGAACGGTGAAAGGCCGCGATCCACGGGCTCCGCCGATCATCGCGGACAAACGTTATGAATCGCCCTCGGCCTTCACGCCGGAGAGCCTTCTCCGTCAGGCGCGGCGCCAGAAGGGCCTCGCCGAACGGGCGCTGCCTTCGGTCTGCGTCCTCGATCCCGACGGCGACATCGTCCGCCGCCTTAAGGCGGACGGCCGCGCCCGGCGCGAGGAGGGCTGGGCCTGTTACCACACCGAGCTTTACCGCTTCGCCGACGGAGACCTCGAGCTCGGCCTCGTCGGCTGCGCGGTCGGGGCGTCTTTCGCCGTCCTCATCGCCGAGCAGCTCTTCGCCTCGGGCTGCCGCGTTCTGCTGAGCATGACCTCGGCGGGTCAGATCACGCCGCTGCACCCGCCACCCTATTTCATCCTCATCGATAAGGCGCTGCGCGACGAAGGCACGAGTTATCACTATCTCCCGCCGTCCGAATTCAGCGCCGCTCCGGCGAAGCTGATCGGCCTCTTGGACGGCGCCTTCGACCGACTCCGCGCCCCGGTCTTGCGGGGAGCCACCTGGACGACCGATGCGCCGTTCCGCGAAACCCCTGAGGCGATCGCGGCCATGCAAGAGCGGGAGCTTCTCGCCGTCGAGATGGAGGCGGCGGCGCTTTACGCCTTCGCCCGGGCACAGGACAAGCCGGTCCTTTGCTTCGCTCATGTGACGAACCAGATGGGCCGTGTCGAAAAGGACTTCGAGAAGGGCAAGGCCGACGGGACCGTCGACGCGCTCGCCCTGCTCACGGCCACGGCGCGGTGCTTCTTGTCGGCCGGCTTGACGGGCTTTCCCGACTGAAAATCACCTCGAGGACTATTGCCGCGCCCTCAGTCATAAGACAAACCGCGCATTCGATAATCGCAAATCATTGGATATTCGGGTTTCGTCATCGCGGCTCGTCATCGGGATCGTGGATGTCATAGTGATGGGCGAGGGCGCGCTCGGCCGCCGCGTAGAGCTCGTCCTCGCTGTATGCAGAGCTTGAGAAGCGCCGGCAATCGAGCGCCGAGAGATCGAAAGGCGGGCGGCCCTCGGTCAGCCATTCGGCGATCACGGCGCCCGCGCCGCCGGCCTGGCCGATGCCGGCGACGAAGCCGCAGGCGAGAAAGAAATTGTCGAGCGCGAAGCCGACGATCGGCTCGCCGTCCACCGACATCGGGAGCGGGCCGTTGACGACGTCGCGCACGCCGAGCTCGCTCAAGATCGGCAGACGCCGGGTGATCCGCCCGAGCGCCGGCTCGAAACGCTCGAGGTCTTCGGGCAAAAGCTGGCGTTCGAAATCGGGCGGGATGCCTCCCCGGCCGAAAGGCGGGTTCTCCTTGTCCACCGTGCCGACGAGCAGGCCGCCGACCTCGGGCCGGGCGTAGAAATAATTGTCGTTGTCGCGGATCACCGGCAGATCCCTCGGCAGATCGGGGATCGGCTCGGTGATGAGGTACTGGTTCTCGAACGCGGCGACGGGCACCGCGACGCCCGCCATGGCGCCGACCTCGCGCGCCCACATCCCGGCGGCGTTGATCACGAGATCACAGCGGATCGCGCCTTGATCGGTAAGAATCTTCAGGATGCGCCGGCCCGTGCGCTCGAAACCGGTGACGCGCACGCCCTCGAGAATCCGCGCGGCCCCTTCCCGCGCGCCCTTGGCGAAGGCTTCGGTGACCCCTGAGGGCTGCACATAGCCATCGCTCGGGGTAAACGCGCCGCCCACCACGCCTTCGAGCGAGATATAGGGATAGAGCCTCTTGCATTCCTCTGGCGTCACGAGCTCGACCTCGAACCCGAAGCCCCGCGCCCCCGCCGCCGCCCCTTCGAGCTCGCGCCAACGCTCCTCCGACGAGGCGATGCGGAGGCTTCCGACCTCGCGCCAGTCGGGCGAGACGCCGGTTTCCCGCTCCAGGCTGCGGAACTGCTCGACGCTCATGGTCACGATCTTGGTGAGAGCCCGGGAGCTCCGCAGCTGGCCGATGTTGCCGGCGGCATGCCAGGTCGAGCCGTAGGTGATGCGGCTCTTTTCGAGCAGGACGACGTCCCGATGGCCGCGTTTGGTCAAATGATAGGCGATCGCGCAGCCGATGATGCCGCCGCCGACGATGACGATCGCCGCGTGCGTCGGGATGGGCTGGGCCATCGTCCTGCTCGAAGGGGCCTAAGGAGAGGCCAGCCTAACGGCCGACCCCCGGTGCAACAAGCGGGGCTTATCGAAGGGCGATCGCCGCTTGGCGGAGAGCGGCGATTTTGATTATATCGGGGCAGCTCGATGCCCCCTGTGGATACCCTCTTCGCGGAATCGCGGCACAATCACGGAATCATGGACCGCCCAATCGATCGCGCTTCACTACTTCTGCCGACCGGCGACGATGGGACGGGAGGATATCTCTTATGAGCCAGGCATCTCACCTGCAGCGCGAATGGCCCACCGGACAGCAGGAAGCCTACATCAAGGAACTTCCGATCTGGAAGAATCCCATCAAGCTCGAGCCTCTGCCCGGCGGCCTGCAGAACCGCAACTACGTCGCGACCGATGGCGGCACGAAATATGTCGTCCGCGTGGCGAGCGATCTCCTGCATATCGGAGGGGTCCTGAGTTCGACCAACGCGGCGATGGAGACGGCCTCCGAAGCCGGCGTGTCGCCCAAGCTCGTCTATCAGGAGCCCTATCTCTCGGCGGTCGACTTCATCTACGGCCGAAATCTGACGATCGACGACTTCAAGGACCCAAAGCACGTCGAAGGCTCGGTCGAGCGCATCAAGGCCTTCCAGGCGGCAAGCGACAGGGTCCATCGGCCGATGACCTATTTCGATCCGTTCGTCTCCTGCCGCCAGTCCGTGTGGTCGGCCGAGCAGCTTGGCGTCAAGCTCATCGGCGAATACAAGCCGCTGCTCAAGATCGTCGATCGGCTGGAGACGCATTTCGGCGTCTTCAAGCCGGTGGCGACCCATTGTGATCTCGCCTATGTCAACATCATGCTGGGCGACGATGGCCGCTATTGGCTCATCGATTGGGATCTCGCGGGCTTCGGTCCGCCTGACTGGGATATCGCGGAGCTTGCCGGCTACAGCTACACCTCCGACGAGATCGATCGGCATTTCGTCAAATGCTTCTTTGGCGAGCTCGCGCCCGAGGAGTTCGAGCGGCGCCTGTTTCGCCATCGCGCCTATAAGATGACCTCGCTCATCCGGGTCATTTATCTTCTGCTGATCCTCGATGCGCGGCTCGGATTCGTGCTGAGCGGCGACGAGCTCAAGGCGAGCATGGCGGAGAATTTCGCCGAAGTCGGCGGCGACTATATGGACTTCGTCCGCACCCATGCCAAATTCTTCGAGGGCATGTGGAAAACCTACGGCGACGCGTACTGATTAGGCGCGCGGGCGCGTGTTCTCCGGGTCGTAGAGCGCCCGGCGATGGGCGCGGGCCGGAAACAAGCGCCGACTTATCTCGATCTCGAACCCGCCCTTGTCGACAGAGGCGTCGTCGATACCGGCCTCGTCCTTGAGCCGGCCGATACCGATATATTTGCCCACCGTATAGCCGTAGCCGCCGGTCGTCAGATAGCCGACGACGGCGCCGTTTCGATGGATCGTCTCGCCGCCGATCAGCAGGGCCTCGGGATCATCCACGGTGAAGGCGAGCATGCGTTGGGTGAGCGCCGCCTTCCGCTGCTTCGTGAGCGCCGCCCGGCCGGTGAAATCGGCCTCTTTTCCGAACGCGACCGCGAAGCCGAGACCCGCCTCGAGCGGCGTGACGTCGGGTGAAAGGTCGCCCGGGAAGACGTAGTTGACCTTCTCCAGACGCAGCGCGTTGATCGCCCGATAGCCGGCATCGGCGAGGCCGAGCCCGGCGCCGGCCTCTTTCAGCGCATCATAGACGCTCACCATATATTCGGTGGGCAAATGGAGCTCCCAGCCGAGCTCGCCCATCATGTTGAGCCGGATCGCCCGGCAGGGCGCGCCGGCGAGATGGATCTCGCGCACCGAGCCGGGCGGTGCCGCCTCGTTCGACAGATCGCCTTCAGCGACCCTTTCGAGCAACGCGCGCGCGCGGGGCCCGATGGCGGCGAGCACGCCGTAGGCCGACGAGACGTCGAGGATCGCGGCGCGCGCGCGAAGACGACGCGCGATGTGGCTGAAGTCGCGCGCGGCCTGTCCGGTGCCGGTGACGATGTAGAACGCGTCATCGCCGAGGCGCGAGACCGTGAGGTCGGCCTCGATGCCGCCCCGCCGGTTGAGCATCTGGGTGTAGGTCACCCGTCCGGGCTCCTTGCCGCCATCGCCCGGGCAAATGCGTTGCAGCTCGGACTCAGCGTCCGGGCAGACGACGGTGAACTTGCCGAACGATGACATGTCGAAGAGCGCGACGGCCTCGCGGCAGGCCTTCGCTTCCGCGCCGACGGGGCCGAACCAATTGGGCGAGCTCGGATCGTTTAGATCGACCGGCTCCACGCCCTCGGGCGCGAACCAGTTGGGCCGCTCCCAACCGTACTTCTGGCCGAAGCAGGCGCCGTTGGCCGCGAGGCGCTC
The DNA here is from genome assembly GCA_027296525.1 of Pseudomonadota bacterium. GTDB lineage: Bacteria > Pseudomonadota > Alphaproteobacteria > UBA828 > JAPUJA01 > JAPUJA01. The sequence continues at coordinate 10,933 of JAPUJA010000361.1, forward strand.
GTAGATCGCGCTCCGGCGGAGCGGCCGACCGGCGGCATATTCGTTGAACGGCCAATGAAAGGTGAAATGCTCGGCGACCTGCTCGAGGGTGCGCTCCCGGGTCTGGCTCGCCGAGCCGAGGAAGGGCGCGAAGCGCCGGATGTCGACGATGCCGAGGTCAAAGGGCGGCTCGCCGCCGATGATCCATTGGGCGAGCGCCTGGCCCGCACCACCTCCGGCGCCGATGCCGGACGCGTTGAACCCGCAACAGACATAGAAGTTCCGTTGTTCCGGGCTCTCGCCGATGATGAACATGCCGTCGGGCGTGAAGGCCTCGAGCCCGTTGACGAGCTGACGCACGCCGATCTCGGCGAGTGCCGGCAGGCGTTGGACCAGCGATTCCATCCAGGGGCCGAAATGGTCCCAGTCCTCGTCGTAGAGCCGGTAGCCTTCGCCGTCGGGGAGCGGATCGGGAAGAAACGGGATCGGATTGGTCTCGACGGTGCCCGCCATCCAGCCCCCGACGTCGGGAACGAGATAGGTCAGATTGTCGATGTCGCGCACGCCGGGCCGGTCGCGCTTCAGCCCCTCGAGCTTCTCGGTCACCATGTAGAAATGGTGGCAGGGCTGGATCGGCACCTTGGCCCCGACCATCGCGCCGATCTCGCGGGCCCAGGCCCCGGCGCAGTTCACGACGATCTCGCATTCGATGGTTCCGCGCTCGGTTTCGACGCCGATAATCTCGCCGTTCTTTCGCCGAATGCCCGTGACTCGCACATGGTCGCAGATCGTCGCGCCCTGCATCTTCGCGCCCTTGACGAGGGCCTGCACCAAATCGCTCGGGTTGGCCTGCCCGTCCGATGGCGTGTAGGCCGCGCAATCCAGATCATCGACCACCATGCCCGGCACCATCGCCGCCGCTTGCTCAGGGCTAACGATTTGAACCTCGAGGCCCATCGCCGCGGCGCTCGTCGCCATGCGCTCGAACTCGATCCGCCGCTCCTTGCGCTTGGCGAGCCGCAGCACGCCGGTCTCGTGAAAGCCCGTGGCCTGGCCGGTCTCCGCCTCGAGCCGGGCGTAGAGATCGACCGAGTCGTTCGAGATGCGGGTGAAGGTCGGGTGCGAGCGCACGCGGCTGGTGGCGCCACAGGCGTGCCAGGTCGAGCCCGAGGAGAGCTCGTTCCTTTCGAGCAGAACCACGTCTTTCCAACCGAGCCGGGCGAGGTGATAGGCGGTGCTGCAACCGACGATGCCGCCGCCGATGATGACGGCGCGGGCGCGCTCGGGGATATCTTCGGCCATGGCGCCGACTCCTTAAGCCTTCTTCTTAATACATGGGACGCTCGGCGAGCGCGACCGGCCATCGCCGCCGGAAGGGCGTGAATCCTCACCCTCTTGACCCGACGCCTGAAAACCGCTCGGGAATGGCTTGGTACGGGCCCAGGGGCAGGCTCCCGAGAGCCCCAGGGGCCATGGTTGCGGATGCGACAAAAAGGGCAC
>JAPUJA010000362.1 GCA_027296525.1 Pseudomonadota bacterium
GATTGGCGATCCCCTGGCCGGTGATGTCCGGCGCGCTGCCATGGACGGGCTCGTAAAGCGCGCGCCTCTGGCCTTTGGCATTGGGCGCGCCCAATGAGGCGGAGGGGAGCATGCCGAGCGAGCCCGTGAGCATCGCCGCGCAGTCGGAGAGGATGTCGCCGAACATGTTCGTGGTCACGATGACGTCGAACTGCTTCGGCGCGCGCACGAGCTGCATCGCCGCGTTGTCGACGAGCAGATGGTTGAGTTCGATTCCGGAAAACTCGGCGTCATGCAGCCGTTGCACCTCCTCGCGCCACATGAGCGTGCATTCGAGGACGTTCGACTTGTCGACCGAGCAGACGCGGCCGCCCCGCTTGGCCGCGAGCTCGAAGGCGACGCGCGCGATCCGCTCGACCTCCGTGCTCGTATAGACGAGGGTGTTGACGCCCCGGCGCGTGCCGTCGGCAAGCTCCTCCACGCCGCGCGGCTCGCCGAAATAGATCCCGCCGGTGAGCTCGCGCACGATCATGATGTCGAGTCCGACGACGAGGTCGGGCTTCAGTGTCGAGGCATCGACAAGCGCCTCGAAGGTGATCGCGGGCCTCAAATTGGCGAACAGTCCGAGTTCCTTTCGGAGCCCGAGCAGCGCGCGCTCGGGCTTGATCGCGAAGTCAAGCCCGTCCCATTTGGGGCCGCCGACCGCACCCAAAAGCACGGCGTCGGCCCGAAGCGCGGCTTGAAGCGTCTCCTCGGGAAGGGGCTTGCCCACGGCCTCGACCGCCGCACCGCCGACGATCGCCTCCTCGAGCGTGAAGGCGAGGCCCCGGTGCTCGATCAGCCAGTCGATCACCCGGCGGGTCTCGGCGACGACCTCAGGCCCGATCCCGTCGCCCGGGAGCAGGAGGATGTTCTTCGCCACCGCCTAGCTCTCCCCGTGGAGCCAGGGCTGCGCCTCGGACTGCTTTTTCTCGAAGGCGTCGATCTTCGCCTCCTTTTCCAGCGTCAGCCCGATGTCGTCGAGGCCGTTGAACAGACAGTGCTTGTGGAACGGATCGATGGTGAAGGTGATGACGGAGCCGTCGGGCGCGGTCAGCTCCTGGCTCTCGAGATCGACGGCGAAGATCGCGTTCGCGCCATCCTCGGCCTGTGCCGTGAGGCGCTCGACCACATCGGCCGGGAGCTGGATCGGCAGAATCCCGTTCTTCAGGCAGTTGTTGGCGAAGATGTCGGCGAAGGACGGCGCGATCACGCAGCGGATGCCGAAATCGAGGAGCGCCCAGGGCGCGTGCTCGCGGCTCGAGCCGCAGCCGAAATTCTCGCCCGCGATGAGGATCACCGCCTCCCGATAGGGCGCGCGGTTGAGCACGAAATCCGCGATCTCATCGCCCGACTTGGTATAGCGAATCTCGTCGAACAGGTGACGTCCCAAGCCGGTCCGCTTGATCGTCTTCAAATATTGCTTCGAGATGATCATGTCGGTGTCGACATTGATCATCGGAAGCGGCGCGGCGGTGCCGCGAAGTGTCGTGAAGGGTTGCATGGTTTGCTGCCGGCGTTTCTCGCTGGTGTGTTCAGTTCATTATGATGTCAGATGGTCGAGAGTCACAGGCCTGCTCACGGAAACCACCCGGCAATTCGCCAACATGTCGTGAAGTCCCTGCTTCTCGCGGGTAAAGGCGACGGCGAGGAAGGCGATGAGCCCGGCGAGCGTAAGACCGATCGTCGCCCATTCCAGGACCCTCGAGGCGAGCAGGGTGCCGACGATGTCGGCGGCGCCGGGAAACCACCAGGGCCAGCTGCGGTAGGCGGCCGTGGCGAAGGAGACGCGGCCATATTCGAGATCGGTCACCGCGATGCGTAGAACCATCTTGCCCGGCGTCGCGCGCAGGCTCGAGGATTCGAAGCCGGCCTTGTAGCCGAGGTAAAACACGGTGAGGATCAGCGTGAGCCAGACATTCTCCGCTTGAGAAGGATCGAAAGTCTCAGGGTCGAAGGTGAAGGCCTCAGGCAAGATCAGATAGCGCAGGACGAGAGTTGGGATCGCGACGATGATGATGTCGACCAGCGCCGCGCCGACCCGCCGCCAGAAGCCCGCGGGAAGTTCCGCCGTCCCGATGCCGTCGGTTTCGATCATCCAGGGTTCGAGGGGAGAAGCGCGCGCACGTCGGTGATGCGCCCCGTCACCGCGGCGGCCGCGGCCATGATCGGGCTCATGAGGTGGGTCCGTCCACCCCGCCCCTGGCGGCCCTCGAAGTTGCGATTCGAGGTCGAGGCGCAGCGCTCCCCCTCGGCCAGCCGGTCGTCGTTCATCGCGAGGCACATCGAGCAGCCCGCTTCGCGCCATTCGAGGCCGGCCTCGCGAAAGATCGCATCGAGCCCTTCCTCCTCGGCCTGACGCTTCACGAGCCCTGAGCCCGGCACCACCATCGCGCCGACGCGCTCGGGCACGCGCCGACCCTTCACGACGGCGGCCGCCGCCCTGAGGTCCTCGATGCGCCCATTGGTGCAGGAGCCGATGAAGACCCGGTCGATCTCGATGTCCTCGAGCGGCGTACCGGGCTTAAGAGCCATGTAGTCGAGCGCGCGCCGCATCGCCCGGGATCGGCCTTCGTCCATCTCCTCGGCCGGGTCGGGGACGCGTCCCGTCACCGGGAGCACGTCTTGGGGACTCGTGCCCCAGCTCACCTGGGGCGCGATATCCGGGCCGTTCAGGGTTGCTTCCTTGTCGTAACGCGCGCCCGGATCCGACGCAAGCTCGCGCCAATAGGAGACGGCTTCGTTAAACGGCTCGCCCTTGGGCGAGAAGGGCAGGTCCTTGAGATAGGCGAAGGTCGTCTCGTCGGGCGCGATGAGACCGGCGCGCGCGCCCGCTTCGATCGACATGTTGCAGATCGTCATGCGTCCTTCCATGGAGAGCGCGCGGATCGTCGAGCCGGCATATTCGATCACATGGCCCGTGCCGCCCGCCGTTCCGATGGCGCCGATGATCGCGAGGATCAGGTCCTTGGCGGTGACCCCGGGGCCCGGCTCGCCCTCGAGCGAAATACGCATGTTCTTCGCCCGCTTTTGGATGAGCGTCTGGGTCGCGAGCACATGCTCGACCTCGCTCGTGCCGATGCCGAAGGCGAGCGCGCCGAACGCGCCGTGGGTCGAGGTGTGGCTGTCGCCGCAGACGATCGTCGTGCCCGGTTGGGTCAATCCCTGCTCGGGCCCGATGAGGTGGACGATGCCCTGTCGGATGTCCGTCATCGGAAAATAGGTGATGAGGAACTCCCGGCAATTGGCCTCGAGGGTTTCGACCTGGAGCCGTGACTCGGGATCGTTGATGCCGCGGCTGCGCTCGGTGGTCGGGACGTTGTGATCGGCGACCGCCAGCGTGGCCTCGGGCCGGCGCACCCGGTGCCCGGCCGCGCGCAAGCCTTCGAAGGCCTGCGGGCTCGTGACCTCGTGGATCAGGTGGCGGTCGATATAGATGAGGCAGGTGCCGTCGTCGCGCTCATCGACCAGATGGCTCTGCCAGATTTTGTCGAACAGGGTGCGGGCTTGGCTCATCTATCGATCCTCGGGGCCCCGCTCTCGCGAGCGTCGGATGGGGATCACTCCTCCGCCGGCTCGGGCGCGCTCGCGGCCGCCAGGCCGCGCCGGTCCCCGCGCTTTTCGCGAATGCGGGCGGCCTTGCCGCGCCGGCTCCTCAAGTAATAGAGCTTGGCCCGGCGGACGTCGCCGCGACGCACCAACTCGATCCCGACGATCATCGGGGAGAACAGAGGAAACACGCGCTCGACCCCCTCGCCGTAACTTATCTTGCGCACGGTGAAGGAGGAATTCAGCCCCCGATTGCGGCGTGCGATGCAGACCCCTTCATAGGCCTGTATGCGCTCGGTCTGGCCCTCGACGACCTTCACCTTTATGCGCAAGGTGTCGCCGGGGCCGAAGTCGGGGATCGCCCTTTTCTCGGTCAGCTTGGCGATCTGGTTCTTTTCGAGTTCTTCGATCACGTTCATGGTCTGGCCCCGATCTTCTTCTGCCGTGCGAGGTAGCGCTCCCAAAGGTCCGGCCGCTTCTCGCGGGTGATCCTCTCCGCCTCTCCCCGACGCCATGCCGCGATCCGCTCGTGATGGCCAGAGAGCAGCCTCTCGGGCACGGCACGCCCCTCCCAGACCTCGGGACGGGTGTAGTGGGGATATTCGAGAAGCCCTTCTTCGAAGCTCTCCTCGGCGAGCGATGCCGCCTGCCCGACGACCCCGGGCAGCAGACGCACGCAGGCATCCAGCACTGCGATCGCCGCGGGCTCGCCGCCGGAGAGTACATAATCCCCTACGCTGATCTCTTCAACCTCTCGAGCCTCGAGGAAGCGTTGGTCGAGGCCCTCATAGCGCCCGCAGACCAGGATGAGGCCAGGCCCACCTGCCAGCCGGGCGGCCGTGGCCTGGGTGAGAAGCGCTCCGGCGGGCGAGAGCGCGAGGCCGGGCAGGGAGGGCTCTTCGGCCCGTAGGGCATCGAACGCGGCGGCCAGGACATCCGCCCGCATGACCATTCCCGGCCCGCCGCCGAAGGGTGCGTCATCGACGCTGCGGTGCTTGTCCTTGGCGAAGTCCCGGATGTCGGTCACCTCGAGCGACCAGATCCCAGCCGCGCGCGCGCGCCCGGCGAGCGAGACCCCGAGCGGCCCCGGAAAAGCCTCGGGGAAGATGGTGAGCACCTTTGCCGCCCAGATCGCCATGAGATCCCTTTTTTCGAGACGCGGCCCCTCGGCCCGTCAACCGGTGCTCTCTTCCCACTCGACGACGACGCGGCCCGCTTCGAGATCGACGATGGGGAACCACGCCTTGGTGAAGGGGATCAGAATCGGCTCTCCGCCGGCGCTCGGGGCGATCTCGAGCACGTCACCCGCCCCGAAGTTGTGGACCTCTCGCACCGTACCGAAGTCCTCTCCGTCACGGCGGTGAACCGGCAGACCGATGAGGTCCGCGTGATAGTACTCGTTCTCCCCCGGTTCGGGAAACGCGCCGCGTTCAACGCACAGGCGCAGGCCCTTGAGCGCCTCGGCCGCATCGCGATCGTCGATCCCCTCGATCTCGGCGATGACGACGCCCTTGAGCGTCGATTTGATGGTGATCTCGAGGCGCTCCGTGCCGGTCTCGTCGTAGAGCGGCCCGTAGGCCTGGAGAAGCGCCGAGTCCGCCGTGAAATATTTGATTCGGACCGCGCCCTGGACCCCGTGGGCGCCGGCCACGACGGCGAGGCAGACGAGCTGCGCCTCGTCGCCTTGCGCGGGCTTCCGCTGCGGGGCCGTAGGACTCTTGGGCTTCGGGTCCTCCGGCGTCAGGCCGACGACTCCTGAGAGTCCTCCCCGCCTTCTTTCGCCTCGGCGGGCGCGGCCTCGGCAGGTGCGGCCTCAGCCGGCTTGTCATCGGTCGCTTCCGTGGCCTCGGCGGGTGCGGCCTCGGCGGGCGCGGCC
>JAPUJA010000363.1 GCA_027296525.1 Pseudomonadota bacterium
TGTGCGACTCGAAGTAGAGCACGCGCTCCAGGTCCTTCAAGGTCAGCTCGATCAGGTTGCCGATCCGGCTGGGAAGCGACTTGAGAAACCAGATGTGTGCGACCGGCGCAGCCAAGGTGATGTGGCCCATGCGCTCGCGCCGCACCTTGGACTGGATCACCTCGACGCCGCACTTCTCGCACACGACGCCGCGATATTTCATGCGCTTGTACTTGCCGCACAGGCACTCATAGTCCTTGACCGGGCCGAAAATGCGCGCGCAGAAGAGCCCGTCCCGCTCCGGCTTGAAGGTGCGGTAGTTGATCGTCTCCGGCTTTTTAATCTCGCCGTAGGACCACGAGCGGATCTTCTCAGGGCTCGCGATCGTAATCTTCAGCCGATCGAACGCCTGGGTGTCACTGACCTGGCTGAAAATGTTCATCAACTGATTCATGAGTTTTCTCCTATACCGTCCGTGCGGCCCGCCGGCTCTTCGGGGCCGGCCATCTGTCGTGACTCGGGACGATCATGATTCGGACTCGACGAGCTCGACATCGAGGCAAAGCGCTTGCATTTCCTTAATGAGGACATTGAACGACTCGGGAATGCCGGTCTCGAAGTTGTCGTCACCCCGGACGATGGCCTCGTACACCTTGGTCCGCCCGGCAACGTCATCGGACTTGACCGTCAGCATCTCCTGAAGCGTATAGGCGGCACCGTACGCCTCGAGCGCCCACACTTCCATCTCACCGAAACGCTGCCCGCCGAATTGCGCCTTGCCACCCAAGGGCTGCTGGGTGACCAGGCTGTAGGGTCCGATCGAGCGGGCGTGGATCTTGTCGTCCACGAGATGGTGGAGCTTGAGCATGTAGATATAACCCACCGTGACCTTGCGGGCAAAGACCTCTCCCGTGCGGCCGTCAACCAACGTCATCTGGCCCGAAAGGTCGAGGTCGGCTTTCTTAAGCAACTCGACGATTTCGCGCTCCTGAGCGCCATCGAATACAGGTGTGGCCATGGGAACGCCCGGGGAGAAATCCTCGGCGAGCGCGATGATTTCGTCACTCTTCATCGAGGCCACCATGCCTTTCGCGGGCGCGCATGTTTCACCCAAGATCTCGCACAGGAATTTCCGCAACGGCTCGCTCGATCCCACCTTCTTCACCCGTTCGACCATATCGCCGATCTTTTTACCAAGACCGTGCGATGCCCAACCCAAATGGGTTTCGAGAATCTGACCGACATTCATGCGTGACGGCACACCGAGGGGGTTCAGCACGATGTCGACGGGCGTTCCGTCCTCGAGATAGGGCATGTCTTCGATCGGCATGATTCGCGAGATGACGCCCTTGTTGCCATGACGCCCAGCCATCTTGTCGCCCGGCTGCAACTTGCGCTTTACGGCCACGAACACCTTGACCATCTTGAGCACGCCGGGCGGCAGCTCGTCGCCGCGCTGGAGCTTGTCGACTTTGCTCTCGAGTCGCTCCTGGAGGCGCTTCTGTTCTCTGTCGAGCTCCTTCTTGAGCTCCTCGACCTCCTCCACGATCGCCGCGCTCTTGAGCACGATCTGCCACCACTGTCCGGGTGTAAAGCGCGAGAGAACCCCTTCGGTGATCCTGACGTTGGTGCCGAAACCCTTCGGCCCACTGGCGCCTATCCGGCCCAGAAGGAGCGTTTTCAGACGATTGTAAATATTGCGCTCGAGGATCGCCTGTTCGTCGTTCTTATCCTTGACCAGCCGGTCGATATCGTCGCGCTCGATGGCTCGGGCGCGCTCGTCCTTCTCGACGCCGCGACGCGAGAAGACGCGCACTTCCACCACCGTGCCCGACACCCCGGGCGGGACCCTGAGAGACGTGTCACGAACATCGGAAGCTTTCTCGCCGAAGATCGCGCGCAGGAGTTTCTCCTCAGGCGTCATGGGTGATTCACCCTTCGGCGTGATCTTGCCAACGAGGATGTCGCTCGACTCGACCTCGGCGCCGACATACACGATTCCCGCCTCGTCCAGATTGCCCAGCGCCTCCTCGCCAACGTTCGGAATGTCTCGGGTGATATCCTCTTGGCCGAGCTTGGTGTCGCGCGCCATAACCTCGAATTCCTCAATATGAATCGAGGTGAATACGTCGTCGCGCACGAGCCGTTCTGAAATGAGGATTGAGTCCTCGTAATTGTAGCCGTTCCACGGCATGAACGCGACGAGCACGTTGCGGCCCAACGCGAGCTCGCCACGGTCGGTGCTCGGACCGTCTGCAATGATCTCCCCTGCCCCCACCGCGTCGCCGACCTTCACGAGTGGCCGTTGGGTAATGCAGGTGTTTTGGTTCGAGCGTTGAAATTTGAGCAGATTGTAAATGTCGACGCCGATCGTCGAGCCATCGCTCTCGTTCGTTGCTCGCACCACGATGCGTGTGGCATCGATCTGATCGATCACGCCCGTGCGCCGCGCAATGATCGCCACGCCTGAATCTCGGGCCACCACCCCTTCCATGCCCGTACCGACGAGTGGAGCCTCCGTCCGAACGAGCGGCACCGCCTGGCGTTGCATGTTGGAGCCCATGAGTGCACGGTTCGCGTCGTCGTTCTCAAGGAAAGGAATGAGCGCCGCGGCGACTGAAACGAGTTGTTTCGGCGAAACATCCATGTAGTCAATCGCCTCAGGAACCGACATGACGAACTCGCCCTTGCGACGGCAACTCACAAGCGACTCGGCGAACATGCCGCTCTTGTTGAGCTGGGAGTTCGCCTGCGCGATCGTGTATTTGCCTTCGTCCATAGCCGAAAGATAGACAACCTCATTTGTCACCTTGTCTTTCACCACCCTTCGGTAAGGGCTTTCGATAAAGCCGTAGGGATTGACGCGGGCGTAGGTCGCAAGGCTGTTGATCAGACCAATATTCGGCCCCTCCGGCGTCTCGATGGGGCAGATCCGGCCGTAATGCGAGGGGTGCACGTCACGCACCTCGAAGCCCGCGCGCTCCCGGGTCAAGCCGCCCGGTCCCAACGCCGAGAGCCGCCGCTTGTGCGTGATCTCAGCCAACGGGTTGGTTTGATCCATGAATTGCGAGAGCTGCGAGGAGCCGAAGAACTCGCGTACGGCCGCCGCCGCCGGCTTGGCGTTGATCAGATCGTGCGGCATCACCGTGTCGATATCGACGGAACTCATGCGTTCGCGGATCGCGCGCTCCATACGCAAGAGGCCCACGCGATACTGGTTCTCCATCAGCTCGCCCACCGAGCGCACCCGCCGGTTGCCGAGATGGTCGATATCGTCGATCTCGCCCTTGCCGTCCTTCAGATCGACGAGGGTGGCGACCGTGGTGAGAATATCCTGCACCCGCATGACGCGAATGTTGTCATCGCCCGTAAGGCCCAGGCGCGAGTTCATTTTCACTCGGCCCACCGCCGAGAGGTCATAGCGTTCCGATCCTTCGATGATGAGTGCGCTCTCGGGGAGCCAGACCGGACCCTTGATCACGGGATCGCACTGTGCCGCCGGGATGACAATCTGTGCCCAGCCATCGGACTGCTCGAGGACCCAGACCCTGTCAATCAGATCCCGCTTCAACGTCGCCAAAGGCCGGCCGCGACTCTTGGGCCGGCTGAACACCTCCGCCGTATCCTGGACCAGCTTCGCCCGGCCGAAGAAAAGCTCGTAGAAGAGCTTCTCCGCCGTCTCGACCGTCGGCGGTTCACCCGGCCGCATGACCCGATAGATTTCGATCAGCGCCTCTTCCCGCGTCGTCGACTTGTCCGCCAAAAGGGTATTGCGGATGTATGCCCCTACATGGATATGGTCGATGGCGAGCGTGGGTATTTCCGAGACCTTCGCCTCATCCAACGCTTGGATGATTTCTTCCGTGAGCTCTCCGCCGGCCTCGACGTAGATCTCTCCAGTCTCTTCGTTGATGAGGTCGAGCGCGGCGTAGTGTCCCAGGATGTCCTCATGAGAGACGAGCTGCTCGGTGACGCCTTCTTCCTTGAGCTTTTGGACGAGGCGCGGCGTCAAGCGGGTGCCTGCCTTGGCCACCACCTTGCCCCGGCGGGAATCGACCAGATCGCGGAGAAGCTTCGTGCCCGCCAGACGCTCCAGGTTCACCGGCGCCTTCCAGCCGCTCTTGACCTGCGTGTAGGTTGCCACGTTATAGAAACGGTCGAGGACATCCTGAGTGGACATGCCCAACGTGCGGAGCAGCACCGTTACCGGAAGCTTGCGCCGGCGGTCGATCCTCACATGGAGGATATCCTTCGCGTCGAACTCCAAATCGAGCCAAGAACCGCGATACGGGATGACGCGCGCCGCGAAGAGAAACTTGCCCGAACTGTGCGTCTTGCCTTTGTCGTGGTCGAAAAAGACCCCCGGCGAACGATGCATCTGCGAGACGATGACGCGTTCAGTGCCGTTGATAACGAAGGTTCCGTTCTCCGTCATCAAGGGCATATCGCCCATATAAACGTCTTGCTCCTTGATGTCGCGGACGGTCTTGAGCCCGGTCTCCTCATCGACATCCCACACGATGAGCCGAAGCGTGACCTTCAGGGGCGCCCCATAGGTCATGCCCCTTTGCTGGCATTCCTCGACATCGTATTTCGGCTCTTCGAACTCGTACTTGACGAATTCGAGCGAGGACCGTTCGGAGAAATCCTTGATGGGAAAAACCGACCGGAAGACTTCCTGAAGCCCCTCGCTCAGCCGTGCCCTCGGATCGGCATGCATTTGAAGAAATTTCTCATAGGAATTCTTCTGAACCTCGATGAGGTTCGGCATCGAGGAAACCTCGGGAATCCGTCCGAAGTTCAGGCGAACCCGAATACGCGGGGAGTAGGTTTGCGCCATAATGGCCCCTTCTTTAGATCACCCAGGCACGGTCCACTGGCAGGGCGCGCCCGGCCGCAGGGACGTGTTCGAATTGAACGCGTAAATCACGTACATCGCGACGGTGGCCGAATGAATCGACCGGCAAGGCGAGCAACAGCCGCGCCACGGCGCCGAGCCGCCCGATCAGGCGTCCTCGGCATAACGGCGATAAACCGATCGAAAAGATTCGGCGAACCACCACGCCCAACCGCTCGGCGCGATCCATCTTGAATCGCAGCCTATTTGATCTCAACGGTTGCGCCTGCGGCCTCGAGTTGCTCCTTCATCTTTGCGGCCTCCTCTTTGGAAACCCCTTCCTTGACGGGCTTCGGAGCCGCTTCGACAAGGTCTTTCGCTTCCTTGAGACCAAGGCGGGTCAGCGCCCGCACTTCCTTGATCACGTTGATCTTCTTCTCACCGAACGCGGCAAGCATGACGGTGAACTCCGTCTGCTCTTCATCGGCTTCCGCGGCGGCAGCCGGGACCGCGCCGACTGCGACGGGCACCGCGGCCGAGACGCCCCATTTCTCCTCGAGCATTTTCGCGAGCTCACCCGCTTCCAGAACCGTAAGCGACGAGAGCTCGTCTGCAATCTTGGCTATGTCCGCCATCTCATTCCCTTTGATTGGAGGTTAAACGTGAAATTTCAGGAACTTCCTTCTGCATCTCCGGTTTGCGCGTAGGCCATGACGACACGCGCGAGTTGGCCCGCCGGCGCCTGCAACACGCCAACCAACTTGCCGGCCGGAGCCTGTAGGAGCCCGACCAACTTGCCGCGCAACTCATCGAGCGAAGGCAGCTTGGCAAGCTCGCCAACAGCCTGAGCGTCCAAAACCGTCTCGCCCAATGTGCCGCCCAGAACCACGAGCTTTTTGGATTTCTTTGCGAAATCGACGATGATCTTAGCCGCGGCCACGGGATCGGCCGAATAGCCGATGGCCGTCGGACCGCTGAACAAATCAGCAATCGCCGCGGCAGGCGACCCGTCCAGCGCGCGCCGCGTCAGACTGTTTTTCGTGACCCGGTAGGTGGCCCCCCCCTCGCGCATGCTGCGGCGCAGATCCGACGATTCCGAGGCGCTCAAGCCGGTCTGATGCACAACCACCACGATCGTCGCATCGGAAAAGATCTGGCGGAGCGCGCCGACGATCGCTTCCTTTTTCGTTCGATCCACGATCCTTCCTCCGATCAGCGTTCGCCCGGCAGGCTGTTTGAATTCATTGCCGCTGGTCCTTCCGGAATCGCCCGCATCAGCCGGACAAGCCCGCCACGTTGAGCCGGATACCCGGCCCCATCGTCGAACTCAGGGCGGCTCTCTGCAGGTACGTTCCCTTGACGCCGCTCGGCCTCGCGCTGTTTATCGCGCCGACAAACGCCCGCACGTTTTCGATCAAGGCGTCCTCGCTGAAGCTCGCCTTGCCGACCCCGGCATGGACGATGCCCGCCTTCTCGGCGCGGAATTGAATCTGCCCGCCCTTGGCGTCCTTCACCGCGGCTGCAAGGTCGTTCGTCACGGTGCCCAGCTTGGGATTCGGCATCAACCCCCTCGGCCCCAATATCTTTCCGAGCTTACCGACGACCGCCATCATGTCCGGCGTGGCGATACAGCGGTCGAACCCGATGTCGCCTTCCTGCACCCGTTGAGCCAAATCCTCGGCTCCGACCAAATCCGCGCCGGCCTCTTCCGCTTCCTGCACCTTGGCCCCTTTGGCGAAGACAGCAACGCGCACGGTCTTTCCCGTCCCATTCGGAAGGGCGACGACACCACGCACCATCTGGTCCGCGTGACGCGGGTCGACGCCCAAGTTGAGCGCAAGCTCGATCGTCTCATCAAACTTGGCGGCGGCCTTGGCCTTGACCATTCGGACGGCCTCCGCCAACTCGTAAAGCTTGCCCGGGTCGATCCCTTCGCACACGTTTCTGAAGCGCTTTCCATGACGCGCCATCGGATCACCCTTCCACGATCAGGCCCATCGAGCGGGCCGA
>JAPUJA010000364.1 GCA_027296525.1 Pseudomonadota bacterium
ACGAGCGCCGCGCGCGCGAGATTTCGAAGTTCCGCGAAGACCGGGCGCGTGAAACACGCGTGGCCGGAACCCGCAGCACCGTCGAGCAGATGTTTGCCAAGATCGCGGACGGGGGACTCAGTGAATTGCCGGTGGTGGTGAAGGGCGACGTGCAGGGCTCGGTCGAAGCGATCGTGAGTTCGCTCATCAAGCTTGGAACCGATGAGGTCGCCGTGCGCATGCTGTTGGCCGGAGTCGGCGGCATCACGGAATCGGACGTCACTCTCGCTCGAGCGTCGAACGCCGTGATTTTCGGGTTCAACGTGCGTGCCAACAAGCAGGCTCGGGATCTCGCGCAGCAAGCCAACGTCGAGACCCGCTATTACAGTGTGATCTACGAGCTGATCGATGACGTGAAGGGCTTGCTGAGCGGATTGCTTGCGCCCGAACAGAGAGAAAAGGTGCTGGGCCGCGCCGAGATACTGGAGGTCTTCAGCGTCAGCAAGGTCGGGAAGATCGCGGGCTGCCGGATGAGCGAGGGCCTGGCCCGGCGTGGGGCGCGGGTGCGCCTCCTGCGCGATGACGTCGTCGTCCACGAGGGTGCCCTGGGCACGCTCAGGCGCTTCAAGGATGACGTCAAGGAAGTCAAGGACGGCTTAGAGTGCGGTGTCGGCCTGGAGAACTATCAAGACATCCAGCCCGGCGACACGCTCGAGTTCTATGAAATCGAGGAGATCGCCCGCACCATATGAACGGCGCGTTTCGCCGCGAGACGGAGCGCCCGTATCGAGATGCCGCGGGAATGTCATGACCAGACGAAGCGACAGGATGTCGAGCGCGAAGGAGCCGAGCCAACGCCAGCGTCGCGTGGCCGAGGCGATACGCCACACGCTCGCCGAGCTCTTCGAACGCCACGACCTGCGCGAGCCGGCGCTGCGTGACGCCTCGATCACGGTGACCGAGGTCCGAATCTCGCCCGACCTCCGACGCGCGACGGCCTATGTCACGCCGTTCATCGGCGGTGAGATGGGCGAGGTGCTCGCCGGCCTTGGGCGCGCGCGCGCCTATTTGCGTGCTCAGGTCGCCCGGCGGATGTCGCTCAGATTCGCGCCCGAGCTCGAGTTCAAGCCGGATACCTCCTTCGATCAGGCCACGCGCATCGAATCGCTTCTGCGCGGCGAAGCGCGCCACGGCGAACGCCCGGAAGGCGAGACGTGACACGCGATAGGAAAGGCCGCTCGATCAATGGGTGGCTCGTCATCGACAAGCCCGCGAGGCTCACCTCGGCCAAGACGGTCGCCGCCGTCAAGCGTCTTACGGGCGCGCGCAAGGCGGGGCACGGGGGCACTCTCGACCCGCTCGCGACGGGCGTGCTTCCCATCGCGCTCGGCGAGGCCACCAAGACGGCCGGCCACCTGCTCGACGGCACCAAGGCCTACCGCTTCACGGTGCGCTGGGGGGAGGAACGGGACACCGACGATGCCGACGGACGCCTCGTTGGGCGAAGCGAGCGGCTCCCCTCTGAGGCCTCGATTCGTCGGGCGCTCGGGGCCTTCCGCGGGCCGATCCGCCAGGTGCCGCCGCGCTATTCGGCGCTGAAGCTCGCCGGCAAACGGGCCTACGCGCTCGCCCGCGAGGGCGAGGCGTTCGAGCTCAGCCCCCGTCGGGTCGAGATCCACCGCCTCGAGCTGATTGCGGCTTCCGGCCCCGAGGCCCGCCTCGAGCTCGAATGCGGCAAGGGAACCTATGTGCGTGCCCTCGTTCGTGATCTGGCCCGAGCCCTCGGCACGGTCGGTTTTGTCGCGGCCTTGCGCCGCATTCGGGTCGGGCCGTTCACCGAGGAGAGTGCGATTTCGCTAGATAAACTGGACTCTCTTGTGCATATTAACGCCTTGGAAGATAAGCTGTTTCGCATCGAAGCGGCGCTCGTCGGCATCCCGGCGCTGCCTCTGACCGAAAGCCAAGCGACGCGTCTGCGGCACGGTCAGGCCGTGCGCGTTTCCCACCTCGGGCACGGGAGAGTGTACGCGACGGCTGCCGGGCGGCCTGTCGCTCTCGCCGAAGTCGCCGACGGCGAGGTGCGGCCTGTGCGTGTGTTCAACATCTGATTCGGGAGTCCGCGATGTCGATTTCGCCGGTACGAAAGAGCGAGTTGATCTCGGAATACGCGACGCTGAAGGGCGACACCGGTTCACCCGAGGTGCAGGTCGCCATATTGACCGAGCGTATCGTTAATCTGACGGACCACTTCAATATCCATAAGAAGGATCACCATTCGCGCCGCGGGCTGTTGAAGATGGTGAGTCAACGGCGGCGGCTGCTCGATTATCTCCAGGGGAAGGACGCCGAACGTTACGGCGCATTGATCAAGCGCCTCGGGTTGCGGAAATAGCACCCGACCAGGCGCGCCGTACCCCGCCCGCCGCTTCAAACAGGCTCGGCGGTTCGGGGTGCGCATTCGCCGGCCCGCTCGCACGCCGAAGGATGTGGCGTGCGCCGATGTGGCCGGATTTCGTCGGATTCAGTGTCCGATACCATGACGAGCCGGCGAAGGGTCGCGGGCTCGATGTTGGAAGGTAAGGGAATGTTTGACAGTCATCGAAAGGAAATAACCTGGGAAGGACGCCCTCTCGCGTTCGAGACGGGGCGGATCGCCCGGCAGGCGGACGGCGCCGTGCTCGTAACCTATGGCGAAACCGTGGTGCTCTGCACCGCGGTCGCGCAGAAGACGCCGAGGGTGGGTATCGATTTTTTCCCGCTCACCGTGAATTATCAGGAGAAGGCGTTCGCCGCCGGAAAGATTCCGGGCGGCTTCTTCAAGCGCGAGGGCCGTCCAAGCGAGAAGGAGACCTTGACCTCGCGCCTGATCGACCGGCCCATCCGGCCGCTCTTCGCGTCCGGGTTTCGCAACGAAACCCAGGTCATTTGCACGGTTCTCTCGCACGATCTCGAAAACAACGCGGACGTTCCGGCGCTCATCGGCGCTTCCGCGGCGCTCACCATCTCGGGGATTCCGTTCCTCGGGCCGATCGCGGCGTGCCGCGTCGGTTACGTCGATGGCGCCTATGTGGTCAATCCGAAGCTCACCGATCTCGAGCGGAGCAAGCTCGACCTCGTCGTCGCCGGGACGGCCGATGGCGTGCTCATGGTCGAATCCGAGGCCGAGGAGCTCGCCGAGGAGGTGATGCTCGGCGCGGTGACGCGCGGGCATGAAAGCATGCGTCCCGTGATCGAGGCGATCATCGAGTTGGCCGAGATGGCGGCTCAGGAGCCCTGGGAGATCCCGCCGCCGCCCGAATCGCTTCCCGAGATCGAGACGCGCGTCGGCGAACTGGCGGACGCGGGTTTTCGGGAGGCCTATCGGATCAAGGCGAAACAGGAGCGTGCCGAGCGGGTGGCCGAGGTCAAGCGCCAGGCGATCGAAACCCTCGAAGAGGAAGGTCACGATCCTTCGATCGTCGGGGGCGCGCTCAAGGCGCTCGAGAAAGCGATCGTCCGCCAACAGATTCTCGATACGGGCACGCGGATCGACGGACGCGATACCCGCACGGTGCGCCCGATCAGCTCCGAGGTCGGCGTCCTGCCGCGCGCGCACGGTTCGGCACTGTTCACGCGCGGTGAGACCCAGGCGCTGGTGACCACGACGCTCGGCACCGGCCAAGACGAACAGATCATGGACGTGCTGGAGGGCGAATATCGCGAGCATTTCTTGCTCCATTACAACTTTCCGCCCTATTCCGTCGGTGAAGCCTCCTTCTTGCGGGGCGCCAGCCGCCGCGAGATCGGACATGGCAAGCTCGCCTGGCGCGCCACGCGTCCCGTGCTGCCGCAGAAGATCGATTTTCCCTACACCATCCGCGTCGTCTCGGAGATCACCGAGTCGAACGGCTCGTCTTCCATGGCGACGGTGTGCGGAACCTCGCTCTCGCTCATGGATGCGGGCGTGCCGATCACAAGGCCCGTGAGTGGGATCGCGATGGGCCTGATCAAGGAGGGTGAGCGCCATGCCGTGCTCTCGGACATCCTGGGGGACGAGGATCATCTCGGCGATATGGACTTCAAGGTGGCGGGGACCCGTGAGGGCATCACCGCGCTTCAGATGGACATCAAGATCACCGGGATCACGAAGGAGATCATGGAAACCGCTCTCGGCCAGGCGCGCGAGGGGCGTCTCCATATTCTCGCCGAGATGGACAAGGCGCTCGTCGGCGCGCGCGAAGAGATCAGCGTCTACGCCCCTCGGGTCGTCACCATCACCATCCCGAAGGACAAGATACGCGAGGTCATCGGAACGGGGGGCAAGGTGATCCGCGAGATCTGTGAAACCACCGGCACCAAGATCGACATCGAGGACGACGGAACCATTCGCGTCGCGGCCGTCCAGCCGGAGGCGGCGGAAGCGGCGATCAATCAGATCCGCGGCATCGTGGCGGAACCGGAGATCGGCGTGATCTACACAGGCAAGGTGGTCAAGACCGTCGATTTCGGTGCGTTCGTGAACTTCCTGGGATCGCGCGACGGGCTGGTCCACATCTCCGAGCTCGCGCCGAGGCGCGTCGGCAAAGTGACCGACGTCGTCAACGAGGGAGACATGGTCAAGGTCAAGGTGCTCGGCATCGACGATCGGGGCAAGGTGCGGCTATCGATGAAGATCGTCGACCAGGACACCGGCGAGGATCTGAGCGACAAGTCGACCGAGCAGCGGGAAGCAGTGCCGAGCGGCGCTTGATCCGGCTTCCTCGCATTATCGGCCACCGCGGCGCGGCGGCGGCGGCACCCGGGAACACGCGCGAGGGTTTGCGCGCCGCCGCCGCCGCCGGCATCGATTGGGTCGAGTTCGATGTTCGTCTTTCGGCCGATCACGTCCCGGTGGTGATCCACGATGCGACGCTGGCCCGAACGGCCGGCGTCGAGGCGCGCATCGATCGGACGACAGCGGCCAATATTGCGAGCCTGACGCGCGTTCATCCAACGCCGACGTTGGCCGAGGCGATGGCGCTGCTCGGCGAGCTTGGCCTCGGCGCCAACGTCGAGATCAAGGCCGTTCGCGCGCGGCGCGCCGTCGCGGTCGCCGTCGTGAAGACTCTCGACGCCGTCCGGCGGGATCGTTCCATACCGGTACTGGTATCGAGTTTCTCACGTGCAATCCTCGAGAACATGCGGGGTATCGCGGATTATCTGCCGCGCGGCCTGTTGTTGTCTCGCGGCATGAACGACGCAATCGGGCTGGCGCGGCGCCTCGGCTGCGTTTCGATTCACGAGGACCACCGGCGGCTCACCTCGCGCCAGGTCGCCGATTGGAAAGCGGCTGGTTTCCTCGTGGTATGCTATACTGTCAACGATCCGGCCCGGGCGGGCCTACTCTTCGACTGGG